>CANDEE010000005.1 GCA_947383685.1 uncultured Pseudoflavonifractor sp. | reverse complement strand
CCGCGGGTCAAGGCGTCATCGGGGCCAAATTGATTGCCTTTATATCCAAACATCAGGCCCTTTTCCATACAATAGTGAACGCCGTCGTGATACCATTCCGATGTATTTGTGTCGGTACAACGCCAGATGGGACAGCTTTCATCTCTGGGACAAGCCCCATAGCCGGTATCGGCTTTTCGAAAAGCCGCCTCTATGGTGTGAGCTTCGGAAACCTTTTCAAAAACATACCTCTCCACCGCCCCTATGCTCTTTCCGTCAATCAGCACGTCGTCTACCACATAGCCTTCGTCGGGAACAACCGTGAACACCTTGTCCCTGTTTTCCCGGACGCTTACGCTGCCTGCAGGAACAATTTTACCGCCGGTCCCCGCTGTCGAAATAATGGTGTAATAGTCACCGGAAAAAGCGCTATCAGAATCAGAAGGTCTCTGAGAGGCGGCTATGCGCTCATAGCCACAGGTATTGCAGACGGTATCCACATCATCCGTGTAGATATGGCCGGCCTTGGCTGAGTCCGCCCAGCCACAAACCGCGCACTTCAACCAATGCTGCGCCTCATCCATACTCCAGACATTTGTGTGAGCCGCCTCGTCCAGTTTGGCACCGCAGACAGTACAGGCGTGCCAATGGTTTTTCTCATCCGCGTCCAGGTCCGCACCCGGAATATGTTGCCCCGTAGCGGCAATTTCCTCTGTTTTAGTGAATCCGCAATTTACGCAGGTATAGGTCAGCTCACCTTTTTCCGCGCAGGTGGGCGGCGTTGTGACCTGGCCAGGACCCCAGCTATGCCCGTCCCTGACTATGTTTTGCGGCTCAAAATTGAAGGTTTCCAGCGAGGTGCAGCTATCCAAGCCCACCACGCTGTCAGTAGCACACATATTGTTGTACCGCAACTCAAGAAAATGCAGCCTGCTGTTGTTTGACACATCTAAAGTAACCAAATACATACCCCAGGCATCTACCGTTTCCAGCAATGGATTATGGGAAAGATCCAATGCTTTCAAATATGTTTCGTAGCAGATCAATGTCGTCAATTTGGGATTCTTGCTCACGTCCAGACTTTGCAGATCGGTATCATTACAGTCCAGGAAACTCAATTCCGGGCAGTGGGACAGGTCAAGCTTCTTCAAAAAGGTGAAGGAACAATCCAGCAGCTCCAAATTTGTATTGTGGGTCACGTCCAGCTCCGTAAAATCGTTCCCATAGCAGTACAATGCTTTCAGGCCTGTAAAGTATTCAATCCCATCCATGCTTGTCAGGGGGGCATCCAGAGTCGGTTCAATGTCATTAAAGGCTTCAACAGGAACCAGGACCAGCTCCGTGATCCCCTCCACATCAGAGGAGTAAATATGCTCCCCGTTGGTTTTTCCGACTAATCTCCGCACTTCTTTCAGGAATGTGGGATCGGTAAAGGCGGACTCGATGGGCACACTGTCTGCCGGCATATTTGATCCAGCCATTACTGGTACCTGTATGCATAATAATGCCATTACCATGCCAAATAACGGGAACAGCCTGCGTTTTGTTTTCATAAACAATAATCTCCCCTCTCTCAATTAAGTGCCGCTTTAATGCCACCATACGGTTGCTTATCCGCATATATTATGCCACCAAATGATAGCATAATCAAGAGGTGACGATATGCTTTTTCAGCGCATAGAGGATTTGCGGATCGACCATGACTTGACCCAGCAAGAAGTGGCGGATATATTAGGCTGCAAACGTGAAGTTTATCGGAGATATGAAAAAGGGACCCGAACGATCCCGATAGATTTTTTAATGAAACTGGCCGACTATTATCATGTCAGCATTGACTATCTTGTTGGGCGGGGCTAAAACTGTCAAATCAGGCAAACGCAATACAATTTTCAGCCCGTGCTTATCTTTTCGCAAAAGAAAAGCGTTCATAATTGAGCATCAGAAGAAAATAAAAAAGGAAGGGCCATCTACAGGATGGCCCTTCCTTTTTGGAGCAGGTGAGGGGAATCGAACCCCCGTGTTCAGCTTGGGAAGCTGACATTCTACCATTGAACTACACCTGCAAGCGTCACCAAACCGGTGAGCTTGTTTATGGTAACACATTTTTTGCCAGAGCGCAAGAGGTTTTTTGACGAACACTGCTCCCTGCCCCCGTTTTATATGGCGCTCCGGTCCTTCAGCCAGCTTGGGAGGGACCGGGTCTTAATGGAGGATACCACCCCCATGGCGGCAAACATGGTGATGATAGAGCTGCCGCCGTAGCTGAAAAACGGAAGTGTCAGTCCCACGATAGGCAGCACATACAGGCACATTCCGATGTTGAGTGCGCTCTGAAATAGGAGCATTCCGGCAAATCCCATGGCAGTCAGAGCGGTCATAGGACTGGGGGCCTTTCTTGCCACCCATACGCACCGTAGGATAATCGCCGCCAGCAGCAAAATGATAATGAAGCACCCAATTAACCCCAGCTCCTCTCCGCATACAGCAAAAATCTCATCGGTGCTTCTGGCGGGAAGGGACGGCTCATAAGGGCTTTGGGTCTGGACGCCCTGCAAATAGCCCTGTCCACGCAGGCCGCCGGAACCGATGGCCAACACGGAACGGGTCTGCTGCCAGCCCATATCCATGGTCTGGTCGTAGAGGGTGTCCTGATTTCCCATGACATGGTCGATGACCACCGTGATCCGCCGGGCCCAATACTGCCCGCTGACCCTTGGCCACAGCAGGGCAACACCCACCGCACCCACCACGCCCGCCAAAGCATACCAGCGGAATTTGACCCCGGCGCACCAACACATGATGACAAACAGGAACAGGTATACCAGCGGCATCCCCTTGTCTCCAGAAGCCGCCACGATGACTCCAGCCATAAGGATGGCATGCCCCGCAAGCTGAAATACCGCGGAGGGCCGGCTGATGCCCCTTTCCTGGAGCTTAGAGCACTGGTAAGCAAAAAGGAGAATAAAGGTGATTTTTGTGACTTCAGCGGGCTGGATGTTCACCGGGAAGCCGGGAAACCGGACCCAGTTGAGGTTTCCCCCCGCCTCCACCCCCAGTCCGGGAACCCGCACCAGCAGATTAAAGGCAATATTGAACAGGAGCAGCAGCTTCCAGGTCTTTTCTGTGAACAGCTCCAAATCCACCGAGGACAGGAGGATATAGGCCACCGTCCCCAAAAGGACGCCCAGGGCCTGGATGATAATACTGCGGTTGTCGTTCTGATACCGGGTGGCAGAGTAGATAAGCACCAGACCGTAGCCGCTGGCGGTCAGGCACAGAAACAGCAGCAGTTTATCTCCCCGCTCCCAAAAATCCCGCAGAGAATCCCGAAGCCAGGACATAGCTATCCCTCCTTTCTTTTGAAATCTTTGAAGTTAGTATACCATTTCTTGCCGGGTTGTGCTATACTATCAGCGGCAAATTTAGAAATTCTTTATCTGAAGGGAGGCGGCGTATGGAATATCACACCCATAGAGAAGCGGAGACTGAGGCGGTGGGCGCCGCCCTGGGCAGGACCCTCCCTCCTTTCACCGTTATTGCGTTCACCGGGGACCTGGGGGCGGGTAAGACCGCCTTTATCCGAGGCCTTGCCCGCGGCCTGGGCATTGGGGACCGGGTCACCAGCCCCACCTTCACCATTGTCAATGAGTATGAGGGAGGCCGCCTGCCCCTGTTTCACTTTGATATGTACCGTCTGGAAAGCTCTGACGAGCTTTTCGACATCGGCTGGGAGGACTACCTTTCCCGTGGAGGCGTCTGCGCCGTGGAGTGGAGCGAAAAGGTGTCCGATGCCCTGACGGAGGCCCTCCGCATTGACATCCGCCGGGGAGAAGCGGAATGCGACCGGGTCATCACCATTTCAGAGGAGGCGGAAGCATGAAAATATTAGCTTTGGAGTCCTCCGCCACAGCCTGCTCCGTTTGCCTGACCGAGGATGAGGAGCTTATTGCCCAGTCCTATGAGAACAGCGGCCTGACCCACTCCAAGACCCTCCTCCCCATGGCGGAGGAACTGCTGAAAAACTGCGGCGCAGCTCTGAACGATGTGGACGTAATTGCCGTAGCTGCCGGACCCGGCTCTTTTACGGGGCTCCGCATCGGCGTATCCACTGCCAAAGGTCTTGGCTGGGCGCTGGACAAACCCTGCGCCAAGGTCTCTACCCTGGAAGCCATGGCATGGAACCTGACCTTTTGGCCCGGGGAGCTGTGCTGTGCCATGGACGCAAGAAGGAGCCAGGTCTACAACGCCCGGTTCCGCTCCGATGGAAAATATCCTACCCGTCTTTGCCCTGACCGGGCCATTGGCCTGGAGGAGTTGGCAGAGGAGGTAAGAAAAACGTCTTCTCCCCAAATTTTAGTTGGAGACGGCGCTCTGTTGTGCTATAATTATTTTATGAAAATGGGTCTTTCCGTCCGCCTGACGCCTCCCAACCTGCGCTACCAAAGTGCGTGGGGTGTGGCCCGGGCGGCGCTGGAGCAAGCCCAAAACGGAATGCTTGTCACCGCCGCCGAACTGGTTCCAGAGTATCACCGTCTCAGTCAGGCGGAGCGGGAACGGTTGGAGCGGGAACATACAACAAAATAACGGAAGGGGAATGACAGCGATGTACGAAGGAAACAGCAAGGTCCATATCATGGACCACCCTCTGGTGGCCCACAAGCTGACCATCATGCGGAAGAAGGAGACCAGCGTCAAGGATTTCCGGGAGCTGGTCGGTGAGGTCGGTATGCTCATCACCTATGAGGCCACCCGCGACCTGCCTCTCACCACCAAGGAAATTGAGACCCCCATCTGTAAGAGCCAGCAGCCCACTCTGGCAGGCAAGAAAATCGCTGTGGTCCCCATTCTGCGGGCCGGCCTGGGTCTGGTGGACGGTGTGCTGAAGATGGTTCCCTCCGCCCGCGTGGGGCACATTGGTATGTTCCGGGATGAGGAGACTCTGGAGCCTCACGTCTACTTCTGCAAGATGCCCAAGGATGTGGCTGAGCGGGACATTATGATCGTAGACCCCATGCTGGCTACGGGCGGCTCCGCCATCGCCGCCATTGACGAAATGAAGAAGCGGGGCTGTAAAAACATCAAGCTCATGATTTTGGTGGCAGCTCCCCAGGGAATCGACGCTGTGCAGGCCGCCCACCCCGATGTGGACATCTATGCCGGCGCAGTAGACGAGAAGCTCAATGAGCACGGCTACATCGTTCCCGGCCTGGGCGACGCAGGCGACCGTATCTTCGGCACAAAGTAAGGGCGGCGCCGCTCTCTTACCCCAGGGGCGGCTGTCGTCCGCCCACTTTAAGACGAAAGGTGAGACATATGGATCAAAAGGAATTAAAGACCCTGGCCCTCACCGCTGCCAAGGTCCGTTCTCTGGCAATGGACGAGGTATACGCCGCCGGAGCGGGACATATCGGCGGCTCCCTGTCCATCGCTGATGTGGTGACTACTCTCTATTTTCACGTGATGCGGGTGGACCCCAAAAATCCCAGGGACCCGGACCGGGACCGGTTCGTGCTCTCCAAGGGCCACACCTCCCCCGGCCTATACGCAGCCCTGGCTTTGAAGGGTTTCTTTCCTGTGGAGACATTGAAGCTGTTCCGCTCCATTGAGGGGGACCTGTCCGGTCACCCCGAGATGAATAAGGTCCCCGGTGTGGATATGTCCACCGGCTCTCTGGGCCAGGGGATTTCCGCCGCCGTGGGCATGGCTCTGGCGGGGAAAATCGACAAGAAGGACTACCGGGTCTACGCCGTCCTGGGTGATGGCGAGATCGAGGAGGGCCAGGTCTGGGAGGCCTTTATGGCCGCCGCCAAATATAAGCTGGACAACCTTTGCGCTGTCATTGACGTCAACGGCCTTCAAATTGACGGCGCCACTGCCGACGTGATGCCCTCCGAGCCGCTGGATAAGAAATTGGAGGCCTTCAACTGGAACGTAATCAAGGTAGATGGTCACGATTTCGAAGCCATCATAGATACCTTTGAGAAGGCCGCCTCCCACAAGGGCCAGCCTACCATGATCCTGGCCAAGACCACCAAGGGCAAGGGGGTCTCCTTTATGGAGAACAAAGCCGCCTGGCACGGCGTGGCCCCCAATGACGAGCAGTATGCCGAGGCCCACGCCGAGTTAACCGCGGCAATTGAGAAGCTGGAAAAGGAGGCGGAGTAAGATGGGCGAGAAAATTGCCACACGGGCGGCCTATGGAAAGGCTCTGGTCGCCTTTGCCGACCAGTATCCCGACCTTATCGTACTGGACGCGGACCTTGCCAACGCCACCAAGACCGACGGCTTTATGAAGGCCCATCCCGACCGCTTTTTTGACATGGGCATTGCTGAGTGCGATATGGTTGGCGTAGCCGCCGGCCTTGCCACCTGCGGCAAAAGGCCTTTTGTCAACTCTTTCGCCATGTTTTCTGCCGGACGGGCCTTTGAACAGGTCCGCAATTCTATCGCCTATCCCCACCTGAATGTGAAGGTGGTTGGCTCCCACGGCGGTCTTTCCGTGGGAGAAGACGGCGCCACCCACCAGTGCTGTGAGGACCTGGCACTGATGCGCTCCCTTCCCGGCATGGTGGTCTGCTGCCCCTGTGACGGCAACGAGATGACCGCCGCCGTCAAGGCCTTTTTGGACTATGACGGCCCCGCCTATCTGCGGATGTGCCGTCTGGCAGTGGAGAATGTAACCGATTCCATTCCCGGCTACAAGTTCGAGCTGGGAAAGGGCGTTACCCTTCGGGACGGCAGCGATGTGACCCTCATCGCCGTGGGCCTGATGGTTCAGGAGGCATTGAAGGCCGCCGACCTTCTGGCTGCCGAGGGGATCAGTGCCCGGGTCATTGATATGCATACCGTAAAGCCCCTGGACACCGGGCTGGTACTGAAGGCCGCTCAGGAGACGGGCTGTATCGTCACCAGCGAGGAGCACAACATCATCGGCGGCCTAGGCGAGGCTGTCTGTGCCTTTACCAGCGAGCATTGCCCCATCCCGGTGCTTCGTCACGGCGTGGAGGATGTGTTTGGTCGCTCCGGTAAAGCCGCTCTGGTACTGAAGGAATACGGCCTCACCGCCGAAAAGCTGGCGGATAAAGCCCGTCAAGCTCTGAAATTGAAGAAATAAGAGGGATTTTCTTTGTCTATCAAGCTCATTGTTATGGACATGGACGGCACCCTGTTGGATGACGACCATGCCACCGTCCCCGCCCGAAATGTGACTGCCCTCCGGACTGCGCGGGAGCGGGGCGTAAAGCTGGCCTTAGCCAGCGGGCGGACCTGGAGTATTCTTCGGGACGTGGTAGAGCAGTTGGGAGGCGTGGATTACACGATCCTGGCCAATGGCGCCGCTATCCGGGACGCCGCCACCGGCGAACATATCTATGAAAACGGCTTTCCCAATGCCCAGGCTGTGGCTCTCATTGAGGGCCTGGTCCGGGAGGATTTGCCCTTTGAAGTCTACTGTCACGGGCAGAATTATCTTCTGGAGCGGGACGCAGGCCGGGTGGGCGATGGTCTTTTAAGCCCCGGCTTTGCTGAGATGTACCTAAAACGGGGTGTACGGCTGGTCCCCGATTTGAGCGCGGCCCTGGAGGGCCGCTCCATGGAAAAGATCAACCTTTTCCATGCGCCCAAGGAGCGGCAAGCGGCTCTGCGGACCATGGCCCAGGCCACAGGCCCGGTGGAAATTTCCAACGCTCTGGAGCAAAACATGGAGTTCAACTTCGGCGGGGCCAGCAAGGGAAAAGCCCTAGCGTTCCTGGCGGCCCACCTGGGTCTTATGCCAGAGGAGGTCATGGCCTTCGGGGACGCCAATAATGACCTGACTATGCTCCGTTGGGCAGGCTGGTCCTTTGCCATGAGCAACGCCATGGAGGAGGTCAAGGCCATTGCGAAATACCACACCGCCTCCAACCATGAGGCCGGGGTAGGCCAGGCCGTAGAAAAATTTGTCCTGGGCGAGTAAAGGAATGCAAAGAGAGAGCCGCTTCCGATGGAAGCGGCTCTCTCTTTGCATTTGTCTCAGCTTCTTTCCCTGTACCTCCACAACCCTCAGGGGTTCGCTTCGCTCAGGGAATGCCATTCCACATCGGGCTTGGCGGTTTGTACCTGATATTCCGCTTCAAAATCCTCCGCGGAAGATTTTACGCCGTTTACATAGTACTTTTCCCCCTCGCTTCCCCGTGCTTCGCACCAGGTGATGTTCTCCCCCCCGCCGGAGTAGAAATCCATCTTGGCAAAGCCAAAATCAAGGGCGCTGCCGCTCCATTGGAAGGTCCCGTCTGCCTTGAGGGTTTCCAAGTTCAGGGAGCGGTAGCCCATGGGGTAACCGTACACCTGCCCCCCTCGATAGTGGAGGACAATGCTGCCCAGCGCAGACTCATTGCCACCCCGGTCCAGCCATAGCACCACCTCCGGGATGCGGTCGCCGTCCACATCCACCTCTGTATAGCGGCAGACGGTCACTGCCACGCTGTCACTGTCGGGCAGGGCATTGGCGTACTGGTATTCCTGGCTCTCCACGTTGTAGAAGGGTATCTCACCCCGGAGGACGGATTGGAAGGTCTCGGTAATCATCGGGTCTCCGGCGATGGTCAGGTCATTCGAGGTGATAGGCCGGAAGTCGTAGGTTCGGTATTCTCTCCCCTCCAGGGGGTCGATGGGCTTCGACGTCTCCCAGGAATCACCCTCATAAATGCTAAAGAGGATCCAGCGCTTCCCCTTTCCCTCCTTTGCAAAGCCGAGGATTTCGCCCCGCTTCACCTCATCGCCCTCGGCTACCTGGACGTACTCCAAATGACGGTATTCGCTGTACCGCCCGTCAGGATGGCGGATAACGACACTTTGTTCTTCCGTGGTGGGGTGAGCCTTCACCGTTTCCACCGTCCCCGCCGCCATGCTCTGGACTGTCACCCCCTCGGGGGAGAGTATCCGTATCATCTGATAATAGTCATTCCCCTCCAGGATCACATCGCTGCCGTACTCTATGTAAGGCAGGGGCCAGAGGTCGCCGCTGGAGCGGGTAACGGAGGTGAGGTCCAGGTCATCACCTCCGATGACCTTCACCTCCTCCATCCGGGCCATGTACCCCTCGTTTTCCTGCTCAACGGGGGTGGTCATGCTCTCATCCCAGAAGGTGGCGGTGTAGGTGATGCCGTCCTTCTCCCCCAGGATTTTCCCGTCCCACTTCCCGGGGTAGTTGTCGATGATCCTCTGCTGCTCGACGGAATCCTCCGCCCAGATGGAAAAGAGGTAACCCCCGGCATTATAAAGTTCCTTGTCGTAGAAATTCCAGTTGTTGGCGGCGCGGGAGACCACATACCTCCCCGCCAGGCTCTCCGGCAGGGTGAGGGCAAAGCCCCAGTCCGGGTCGGTATACACCCGGGGAGAGGGGATGCGCTCCGGGGTCAGGAAGGGTTCTCCCCCCACCCAGGCCCCATTGGACTCCATGCGGCTAAGCTGCAAATACTCGATGGTGTTCCCGATCAGCTCGTCAATATAAAGGCCCACCAGGGTGCCATCCTTGGCCTTGAGGACGTTACTTTTGAGGGAGGTGCCGTTCATAAAGCCGGAGTAGAACAGTTCCTCCGGGGCTACATGGATCATGTGATCCACCCCGGCAGGAATGGAATCCACCGCCTTCAGCTCCCGCTTTTCAATGTCCCATGCGTAGAAGCGCTCGTCCCGGCCCTCTCCATCGTCAAACACGTCGGACAGGTACACTGTCTGTTCATCCTCGCTGACGTCACAGCGCCACAGGACCCGTTTCCCGCCAGCTTGGCCGGCGTGGTATTCCTCCACGGTATCCCTGTAATAAAAATAGGCGGTATCCAAAGTGTGGTAGAGCAGAAACTCCCGCTCCGGGTCATAGTAGTCTAGGGTGGGCATGGTGTTCGACCTCAAGGGCTGTAAGGCGTACACCTCTCCTATAAACCCAAATTTTTCCGGGGTGATGCTGGACACGTCCTTCTCCAGCTCTGCGTAGCTCTCCCGGGTCTCCGGAAGCCAGGTCACATCGGTGGGAGACACCATCCGGTAGACCTCCCTGTCCCGGATGCCCAGGATGCCCCAGCCGTCGGCGGCGTTGGGTGTCAATGTCTCGCCCACGTAGTCCGAGGTATCATCAAGGTCAATGATAAACAGGCAGCCCCACTTCTCCCCCGGCTTGGCCTCATAGCTGGTTCTCTCAAAAAAGTACCAGCTCACACCGTACTGGTCATTCACCTCCTCCACCACATACCGTCCGCCCCAGCTTTCGGGCAGTTGGAGGGTGAAGCCGTAGGTTTCGTTGACATAGAGGGTATCGTTCCCAGACACCATGGCCCAGGACAGACGGGTGATCTTTCCGTCCTTCACCGTCACCACCAGATAATCGGTACCCAGGGGCATGGAATTTCGGTATATAGGCCAGTTTACCAGCTCGAAAACCGCCCGCTGCCATTCCTCCGTTCCCTTCTCCCCGGCGCTTTGATCCTCCCCCCACCAGAGCTGGTGGAGCATCAGGTCATCTGACAGGGGCAGGGTGTACTCCCCCAGAGGCTTGCCGTGGGGGCCCTCGGTATCACTATATTCCAGCAAGGACAGGCCGATGGAGCCGTAGTCCTCCCCCTCTGCATCCTCCTTCCCTATGGGCCAGGTGATGTTGTCTAAGGGGGAGCAATAGATGCCGTCGGCCAGGGCCTTGGGTGCGGTCTGCTGGCAGGCCACCAGAGAGCCCAGAGCTACCGCAAGAGCCAGCACGGCGCAGACCAAGGCTTTACTCTGCTTACCGGGGCGGAAAAGCTGGGTGAGCCGGGCCTTCATCTGCTCTGCCTCGCCCCCAAAGCTGGTGGTAAAGGGGAAGGCCCGGGACTCGGCGGCGGTAGTTAAAAGCAGTTCGCCATAGGAACGCTTATAGCCGTTGTCCCGGCCCTCCACCACCGCCGCGTCGCAGCAGGCCTCCACATCCCGGTCCGCCGCACGGTACATGAGCCACACCAAGGGATTGAACCAGTGGAGGGCACAGGCGCACAGCAGCAGAACTTTGTAAGCCACGTCCCGGCGTTTTACATGGTAAAGCTCATGGCGGAGGGCCGCTACCGCCAGCCCATCGGGAGGCAGAAGGACGGCGGGCTTCCACACCCCCAGGGTCATGGGGCCGGGGACTGCCCTACAGTGATAGAAGGTCACCCGGTCTTCCAGCCCCAGCTCCGCCGCGTAGTGCTCCAGTCCGGTAACAGGCTTTGAGGAACGGAGAAGACGGCGGCGGGCCAGGAGATACCAGCCCCCCTGCCGCAAAAGAACAAAAATCAATCCCGCCAGCCAGAGCCCCGCCGCCAAAGCAGTAAGGGAGATGGTGGGCCGCTGGGATGCCGCAGATTGAGTCTCCGCGGGGGGCGCAGGCTGAGGATTTGTCTGAACAGGCGCCTGAGTTTGATCCCCCGCTTGGATCGAAGTTATGGGTCCAGTCTGGTTACCAGCAGGAGGGATTGGCTGGGTCTGCGCTCCCACTGGGGTCGCGGGCTGGCCCTTGGGCGCCGCCGGGGCCCTTGGAGAGCGGGCCGGAACCACCGGAAGGGTCAACATGTAGGCCGGGGCCTCCACCACCACGGGGGCTTGGGGCTTGGGAACCCAGGGAACCGTCAAAAGGGCCACAGCGATGACCAGCCACAGTCCCCACCGGGTTCGGGGAGCGTATTTTTTCTCGATCCACCCCCGGCATAAAAGCAGGGGAAGCAGCAAGAGGGATACCGCGGCGGACACCGTAAATACCCGCAGAAACAGGTTTTCCATTATTTCGGCCCCCTTTCCAGCTCATCCAAATAGTCCCGCAGCTCGGAGACCTGAGAGGCCGACAGCCTTCCTCCGTCCCACAGCGCGGCGGCAAAGGTTTTCAGCGAGCCGTCATACAGCTTTTCCAGCACCGCTCCCCCGGCATGGCGGCGGTATTCCTCCTCCGGGATCAGGGGCGTATAACGGTTCACCCGCCCCTCCTTTTTACAGGCGAGAAACCCCTTCTCCTCCAAGCGCTTCAGATAACTGTGAAGGGCACTGGCGGTAAGAGGCTTTTCCAGGGCCTCCAGAATGGCAGGAGCGGTAGCCGGCCCCTGGCTGTGCCAGACCGCCAGCATGATGTCCAGTTCAGAGTCGGGCAGATTTTTTCGTTCCCGCATATGGCATTTCTCCTTTTGCATTTGCAGAAGTTCTTTCTAAGGCTATTCTACATTTGCAGAAGTAGAATGTCAAGAAGTATTTTTGCATTTGCAGAAATAAAGCAAAAATAAAGGACGGCTCCCGCCGTCCTTACAGGTCGATGACCTCTACCTCCACTCCATGCTTTAGCGCATAAGTGGCAGTATATAACGTCCCTCCCCCGCTGCCGTCAAAGGCAGCAATGAGCAAAGAGGAATGGTCTACCATGTACCGGTTCCGCCGGAGCATACAGCCCCGGTCGTAATTACGTTGAACCATGGTTTCAAAATCACACAGCCCCACCAGCCGTTCATACCGTTCCCGGTCCGGCTGGGGCCACTTGTCCGCCTGGCTCTCGCAGGGGATGGCGGCCTCCACCGTCACGCCGGGGCGGCAGTCCCGAAGGGCTTGGGCCGCCTCGCAGAAATAGAGGTCGCAGCCCTGGGCCATGCCGCAGATGAAGTGGCGGTAGCCCCGGTCATAGGCTTTCTCCAGCTCCCGGCGGATTGCCTCCTTCAAGGCGGTGCAGCGGGGATCTGTCTCATCGTCCCGCCAGGGTAACTTGTTGGGCCGGTGGCCCGTAAAACAGCAGGTGGTGGCCCGTTCCATGTCTCCCGCCCCCTTTCTTTTTCTATTGTAACCACTCCTTCTCCCTCCGTCAAGAGCGGGATGGAATATTTGTTCGACTTGTTTTTAAAAATTTCTCTTGCATTTTTTCCAATACGCGCTATAATGAGGATGAAACAACTGAATGTATGAATGTCTTCAGGGCAGGGTGAAAATCCCGATCGGCGGTATAGTCCGCAACTCCCTTCAAGGGACTGACCCGGTGAAACTCCGGGACCGACAGTGACGTATCCTCTTGGATGCGAAGTCTGGATGGAAGAAGATGTGAGGCAAACCCACGCTCCTTTTTGTTTGACTCCTGGAAGACATCGCTCTTTCAGGTGTTATCAACAGAATAAGGAGTGTTTTATTATGTCTGAGCTGAGTTCTACCGCCCACACCCGTTCCAAGTCCGCCTTTGACGTCCGCACCATCGCCTGCACGGGTATGCTTTGCGCCGTGGCCTATGTGGTCATGTACCTATCCAAAACCATCTTTGCCGGGATGGCAGTAGCCGGATTCCTGAAATTTGATCTGAAGGATGTAGTCATTGCCATCGGCGGGTTCATTTTTGGGCCTCTGAACGTTTTGTGCGTGTCTGCCATCGTCTCCCTTATCGAAATGATTACCGTCAGCTCCACCGGCCCATGGGGACTTCTCATGAACATCATCTCCACATGTTCCTTCCTCTGTCCCGCCGCCTATCTTTATAAAAAGCGCCGTTCCTTCCAGTGGGCCGTGCTGGGGCTCTGCATCGGCGGCGTATTCATGACCGCCACCATGATGCTGTGGAACTACCTGGTCACCCCCATCTACCAGGGAATGCCCCGGGCCGCCATTGCGGAAATGCTGGTTCCCGTATTCCTGCCCTTTAACCTGACCAAGGGGCTGATGAACGGCGCCCTCACCATGTTTCTCTATAAGCCCGTTGTGGTAGCCCTGCGGAGGGCCCGTCTGGTTCCCGAATCCACGGGCACAGAGCAGTCCAGCAAAAGCCGTAACATCGCTATCAGCGTGGTAGCCCTTTTCCTGGCGGCCACTGCCGTGTTCCTGGGCCTGGTGCTGGCCAAGGTCATCTGAGTTTCTTTTTCCAAATTTTCAACCCCCACGGTAATCCGTGGGGGTTGTTTTTCTCGAACGAATGTGCTATATTATAAAAGAAAGGAGGGATCACCCATGGATCGCGTCATTTTACACTGTGACTTGAACAGCTTCTATGCCTCGGTAGAGCTGTTGGAGCATCCTGAGCTTCGGAACCGGCCCGTAGCGGTGTGCGGCGATCCCTCCAGCCGTCATGGGGTCATCCTGGCAAAGAACGAGGCGGCAAAAAGGTTTAAGGTACAGACTGCCGAAACGGTGTGGCAAGCCCGGAGGAAGTGCCCCGAGTTGGTGCTCTTGGCCGCCCACCACGAAAAATATCACCACTACTCTAAGCTGGTTAATGAGATATACGAGCGCTTTACCGACCTTGTAGAGCCCTTCTCCATTGACGAGAGCTGGCTGGACGTCACCGGTTCCCTCCACCTGTTCCATACCGACGGCGGCGGGCTTGCCGACCTCATCCGGCAAACCGTACGGGAGGAGTTGGGCCTTACCATTTCTGTCGGGGTTTCCTTCAACAAGATTTTTGCCAAAATGGGCAGCGACTATAAAAAGCCTGACGCCACCACCGTTATCACCCGGGAGAATTACCGGAAGCTGCTGTGGCTCCTCCCGGTAGGAGACCTGATTTTTGTAGGCCGGGCGTCGACAAGAACCTTAGAGAGTTACGGCATTCAGACCATCGGGGATTTGGCCCAAGCCGACCGGAACGCCCTGATAAGGCTGCTGGGTAAGCAGGGCGGAGCGCTCTATGACTATGCCGCCGGTGCGGAGCGCTCCCCGGTAGTCCCTGCCCGGGAACTGCCTCCCCCAAAGTCGGTGGGCAACGGCCTTACCTTTCCCCGAAACCTGGTGGGCTGGGAGGAGCTGCGCTCCGGCATAACCCTGTTGTCCGACGAGGTAGCGGGACGGCTTCGCCAGCTTGATATGAAATGCGCCACTGTAAACATTACCGTCCGGGACCCCAATTTTAAGGACATCTCCCGCCAAAAGCCCCTGGCGGCGCCCACCTATTTGGCCCGGGAAATTGTTCAGGCCGCCATGGAGCTGCTGGAGCAGTCCTGGAACCCCAATGCTCCGGTCCGGGCACTGACAGTGACGGCTCAAAACCTGATGCCCGCAGACCAGGCCGGGGAGCAGCTTGACCTGCTTACCCCGGACGCTTCCCCAAAACGGGAAAAGGTGGAAAGGATAGAGCGGGCTATGGACGGGATACGGGGAAAGTTCGGACGGAAAGCCATCTCCCCGGCCAGGATGAAGGAGAAGGAAGATACCGTCCCATAAGCCGGAGGCCGTGTTTCCTTTGCGTCTGATCCTTTGGGAAAATTTTGTTAAAAGTTTCACGTTGCTGGTTGCTTTTCCCTTTCCAGGGTGATACAATACTCCTTGCTTGTGTATCTCAAATATTTTTATTTTAGGAGGACATGATTATGGATCGTTTAAAGGGTAAGGTAGCCATCGTCACCGGCGGCAACTCCGGCGTGGGCGCCGCCACCGCCATGCTGTTTGCCAAGGAGGGGGCCAAGGTGATCATCAGCGCCCGCCGCCAGGCCCAGTTGGAGGAGGTTGCCGCCAAAATCAAGGCCGATGGCGGCGAGGTCCTCCCCGTTGTCTGCGACATTTCCAAGCATGAGGACGCCAGGCATCTGGTGGCCGAAACCATAAAGGCGTATGGCAAGGTGGATATTCTGGTAAATAACGCCGGCGTGCTGGATGAGGGCCTGAAGGCCATTGACAAGGTGGAGGACGAGGTCATCAGCCGGGTGGTGGACATCAACACCAAGGGCACCATGTTCTGCATCCAGGAGGCTGTGGCTGAAATGACCAAGGCCGGGGCTGGCTCCATTGTCAATGTGGCTTCCGTGGCGGGCGTGATGGGCTGCGGCGGAGCCGCCTACGTGGCCTCCAAGGCCGCCATTGTGGGCGTTACCAAGCACACTGCCCTTCGGTTTGCCGGACAGGGCATCCGCTGCAACGTGGTGTGTCCCGGCTCTATCGCCACCCCCATGACCGCCGGAATGGGCGCCGATAATATGGACGCTGATATGTTCGGGCAGATGGGCAAGCACTCCGATCTGCGGGTGGGCGTGTGTATGCCCGATGATGTGGCCAACATCCTGCTGTTTTTCGCCAGCGATGAGTCCCGGGCCATCACCGGTCAGGCCATCGTCAGCGATTTTGGCAGCACCCTGTAAGAAAAATGGCAGGATGCCGGCAGGGCCTCTCCCGCGCAGACGCAAAAAAACAACCGCGTCATCCAAATGGATGGCGCGGTTGTTTTTTGTGTTCCTTCTCTCAGCCCTGAGAGGGAGCGCCAACGGGGCAGACCCCGGCGCAGGTGCCGCAATCGATGCAGGTGCCGGCGTCGATGACGTATTGGCTGTCCCCCTGGGAAATGGCGGAGACGGGGCAAGCGTCGGCACAGGCGCCGCAGCTCACGCAAGCGTCGCTGATGACATAGGCCATTGGTTTTACACCTCCAAGTCACTAAAAACTGAAATCATTATACCATACCTTTTTCAAAATTCAATGCTAAATTCCGCAAAAGCTGGGTATATTTTTCTTGTAAAGCAACATGTCCCAAGGGTTTGCAGTTGCCTTCCGCTAACCGGCTGGGTCTGATACAGAAAGGAGCTGACGCCGTCATAAGCGCCATAGAATTTACCTCTGGGGCAGAGACTGCCCTCCGGCTGGCCCAGGAAAGCGCCGCCGAACTGGGCCATAGCTATGTAGGCACCGAGCATCTGCTGCTGGGCATTGCCCGGGAGGGACGGGGAGCGGGCGCCAAAGCCCTTGCCTCCGCAGGACTTACCGCCGAAGTACTGCGGAGCGCCTTGGTGCGGCTCGTAGGCCTGGGAGCTGCGGGAGGGCTTCCCACCCAGGGGCTTACCCCCCGGTGCCGGGAATGCTTGGAGCTTGCCCTCAACAACGCCCGCCGCTGTCAGGCCGCTCGGGCAGATACGGGACATCTGCTCACTGGGCTTTTGCAGCAGCGGGACAGCGCGGCGGGCCGGGTCATTGCCGCCGCGGGTAAGGACCCCCGGCGGCTGCTGGGAGACGTGACCGCCGCTTTTGGAGCCTCTGAGCCACGGCCAGCGGAGCGCCGCCGCCCGGAGCGGGAGGAGCGGCCCAGCGCCTCCACCAAGCTGCTGGACCAGTTTTCCCGGGACTTGACCGCCCTGGCAGCAGCCGGAGAGCTGGACCCGGTCTCGGGCCGGGAGGAGGAGGTCCGCCGGGTGGTGGAAATTCTGGCCCGGCGGCGGAAAAACAACCCCGCTCTTATCGGGGAACCGGGAGTAGGCAAAACCGCCGTGGCAGAAGGGCTCGCCCTGGCCATCGCCGGAGGCCGGGTCCCCGACGACCTGCGTGCTAAGCGGCTTGTCGCCCTGGACCTGTCCTCCATGGTAGCGGGGACCAAGTACAGGGGTGAATTTGAGGAGCGGGTGAAAAACATTCTCTCCGAGGTTCGCCGGGCCGGTGACGTGATCCTCTTTCTGGATGAGCTGCACACCATTGTGGGAGCCGGCTCCGCCGAGGGAGCCATTGACGCCGCCAACATCCTCAAGCCCGCTCTGGGCCGGGGTGACCTGCAAGTGGTGGGAGCCACCACCACCGAGGAATACCGTAAATATATCGAAAAGGATGCCGCTCTGGAGCGGCGGTTCCAACCTGTCCCCATTGCCGAACCTACCCCGGAGGCAGCCTGCCGTATCCTTCGGGACCTGCGGCCCCGCTACGAACAGCATCACCGGCTCTCTATTACCGACGAGGCCGTCGACACTGCCGTCCGCCTGTCAGTGCGGTATCTTCCCGACAGGCGGCTTCCGGACAAGGCGGTGGATTTGATGGACGAGGCCGCCAGCCGGGTGCGGCTCCGGGGGGTACAGCTCCCTCCTGCCCTTCAGTCCTTGGAAGTCAAGGTGGCAGACGCCCGACAACGGAAGGAGGACGCCATCCGTGCCCAAAATTTTGAGCAGGCCGCCATGTACCGGGATGCGGAAGGGGATTTCCGGCAGAGCTTGGAACGGGAAAAATCCTCTCTGCTTCTCTCCCGCTCCTCCCTGTCGGTAACAGGAGAGGATATTGCCTCGGTGGTATCCAGTTGGACGGGCGTACCTGTCACCGCCCTCACCCGTTCGGAAAGCGACAGGCTGTTGACACTGGAAGAAACCCTTCACCACCGGGTGGTAGGCCAGGATGAGGCGGTCAAGGCCGTGGCCCGGGCCATCCGCCGCAGCCGGGTGGGACTGAAGGAGCCAAATCGCCCTGTGGGCTCTTTTCTTTTCCTGGGACCCACAGGGGTGGGAAAAACGGAGCTGTGCCGCGCTTTGGCAGAGGCTCTTTTCGGCAGCGAAGACGCCTTGATCCGCTTTGATATGTCGGAATATATGGAGTCTCATACCGTCTCCCGGCTCCTGGGCTCCCCACCGGGATACGTGGGCCACGAGGAAGGGGGCCAGCTCACCGAGGCGGTGCGGCGAAAGCCCTGGTCGGTGGTGCTCTTTGACGAAATTGAGAAGGCACACGAGGACATTTGGGGTGTTTTGCTCCAAGTCCTGGAGGATGGTCAGCTCACCGACGCTCAGGGGCGGAAGGCGGACCTTCGCAACTGTGTTTTGATCCTCACCACCAACGTTGGCGCGCGGCAGATCACCGCCCGGACCCGGCTGGGGTTCTCCTCCCTTTCGGAGCAGGGTGGCCTTCGCCCCCTTTCCGAGATTCAGGAAGCGGTCATGGAGGAGGCCAAGCGCACCTTCCGCCCGGAATTTCTGAACCGGCTGGACGAGATCATGGTCTTCCGACAGTTGGGGCAGGAACAGCTCTCCTCCATCACTCAGCGAATGCTGGAAGGCCTCGCCCAGCGGCTCTCCGGATTGGGGATAACGCTGGAGGTAACCGCGGAGGGAGAAGCCGCCCTCACCCGGTCAGGTTTTGATCCGGACTACGGAGCCCGCCCTCTCCGCCGTGCTATCCGCTCTCAGGTGGAGGACCCCGCCGCCTCCCTCCTGCTGTCTGGAAAGCTGGCTGCCGGCAGTACCCTGACGGTCACAGCGAGAGAAAGTCACGTGGAGCTGCTGCCCTCCCCTCTGGCACTGCCCGCCGGATGATCCTTTGACCTTTTCCGGCGAAAGCGGCAATCAAAAAGGACGCCCCGCATCCTTTTAGATGCGGGGCGTCCTTTTTTGTTTTTTAAACCCAGCTTTCCTCGCTCTCCTGCTTTCGTTCCCGGGTCATGAGCTCCAGCATGGCCTCCCGGGGAGAACTGCCCCCGTAGAGAACCCGGCAGGCGGCCTGGGTGATGGGCATTTCCACCCCCACCTTATCCGCCAGAGCCTTGGCGTTGGCGGCGGCGTAATAGCCCTCCACCACCATGCCCATCTCCTTCACCGCCTGCTCCGGAGGCGTTCCCTTGCCGATGGCAATTCCGCAGCGGCGGTTCCGGGAATGCATGGAGGTACAGGTGACAATAAGGTCGCCCAGGCCGGCCAGGCCCGCGAAGGTCTCCTTTCTGCCCCCCATAGCTTCCCCCAGGCGGGCCATCTCGGTAAGGCCCCGGGTCATAAGGGCCGCCTTGGTGTTGTCCCCATAGCCCAGGCCGTCGCTGATGCCGGCGCAGAGGGCGATGACATTTTTCAGGGCCGCCCCCAGCTCCACTCCCACCACGTCGTCGGTGGTGTAGACCCGGAAACGCCTGCTCATAAACACATCCTGAACCAGCTTGGCGCTTTTTTCATCCTTGGAGGCAGAAACCACCACAGTGGGCACTCCCCGTCCCACCTCCTCGGCATGGGAGGGGCCGGACAGGGCCACGATGGGGTGGTCTTCCCCCACCTCTTGGGCGATGACCTCAGTGAGAGTCAGGGAGGTATCCTTCTCCACTCCTTTGGATACAGAGACAATGACCGCACTGGGGGCCAGATAGGATTTTACCTGTGCGGCGGTGGAACGGACAGCAAAGGAGGGGGGCGCCAACACCAAAAGGCCGCTGTCCTTCACGCAGGCTATATCGGAGGTAAGCGTCAACTCCTTGGGAATGGCCACGCCGGGAAGAACAGGGTTTTCCCCCTTCTCCCGGAGAGCGGCGGATTCCTCCTCCTTGTATGACCACAGGGTCACGGTATGTCCATTTTCCAACAGGAGCAAAGCCAGGGCCGTTCCCCAGCCGCCGGAGCCTAACACGGTGATCTTCATTGTCCGCCCTCCTTTTTCTTATGGAAAGACAGCTTGTTTTCCTCGCCCTTCAAAAGCCGCTTAATGTTCGCCCGATGCATCCACACGATAAGTACGCCCAAGAAAACAGCCATAGCCATAATGGCTGGGTCATGGCTCACAAAGAGCCAGGTGCCCACGGGAAAAGCAGCGGCGGCATATACCGACCCCAAGGAAACAAACCGGGTCAGAGCCACCAGCAGAATAAAGCCGCCCCAAACCAGCACAGCCAGCCGCCAGTCCAGCATAATGGCGATAGTTCCCCCGGAGAGGATGCCCTTGCCCCCCTTGAAGCCGAACATGCAGGGAAACATATGGCCCAGAAGACAGAAGCAGGCGGACCAGTATTCCGCAGTGACGCCTGCCGCAATCATGTCCGCGGAAGGGCCGGAAATGTCATGGGGCATAAGGCTGAACAGCCATCCCCCTACCTTCAGCGCCACAATGGCCTTCAGCACATCGCAGAGGATGACCGCCAGGGTCAGCGGCCCACCGAAGGTGCGGAAGAAGTTGGTCAATCCCGCATTACCGCTGCCGTGGGTACGGACATCGTCGTGGAGAATATATTTGGACACCACCACCGCTCCGTTAAAGCACCCACAAAAGTAAGAGAAAGCGGCAGAGCCCAACAGCGCAATCACATATCTCAGCATTGTTACCCCTCCTTGTCGCCCTTTTGACGGATGGTAATTTTCACCGGGGTACCGTTCAGGCCAAAGGTGGCCCGAATCTGATTTTCGATATACCGCTGGTAGGAAAAATGAAACAGTTCCGCCCGGTTGCAAAAAATCACGAAATGGGGCGGCTTTACCCCCACCTGGGTCATATAATAGACCTTCAGCCGCTTGCCCTTATCCGTGGGGGGCTGGACTCTTGCCGTAGCATCCGCCAGCACATCGTTGAGCATTCCGGTGGAGATCCGCATGGACGCCTGCTCGTTCACATCGTTGATGACCCCAAAGAGCTTATCCACCCGGGAGCCGGTGAGGGCGGAGAGGAACAGGATGGGGGCGTATGGCATATAGGCAAGGTCCCGGCGGATGTCCCTGGTCATCCTGTCCATAGTCTTGTCGTCCTTCTCCACCGCGTCCCACTTGTTCACCACGATGACGCAGGCCTTCCCCGCCTCGTGGGCCAGGCCCGCCACCTTGGTGTCCTGCTCGGTGACCCCCTCATTGGCGTCAATGAGGATGAGGCATACATCGCTGCGCTCAATGGCCATGGTGGCCCGGAGGACAGAGAATTTCTCCACCCGGTCATCCACTCGGGATTTTCTTCTCATACCCGCTGTGTCGATAAACAGGTACTTCCCCTCTTTGTTCTCAAAATAGTTATCGATGGCGTCCCGTGTGGTGCCCGCCATGTCGGAGACGATGACCCGCTGCTCCCCCAAAATGCGGTTTACCAGAGAGGACTTGCCCACATTGGGCTTGCCGATGATGGCAACCTTGATGACGTCCTCGTCCTCCTCCACCTCGTCAGCCTCAGGGAAGTATTGGAAGCACTCGTCCAGCAAATCCCCCGTGCCGTGGCCGTGGACGGCGGAAACGGGCACCGGGTCCCCCAGACCCAGGTTGTAAAACTCGTAAATTTCCGGGTCTGTGAGGCCTGTCTTGTCCATCTTGTTCACCGCCAGCACCACGGGCTTGCCCGATTTCAGCAGCATGGCCCCCACCTCCTGGTCGGCCGCGGTGAGTCCCGTCTGGATGTCGCAGAGAAACACGATGACGGTGGCGTTCTGGATAGCAATTTCAGCCTGCTGACGCATAAAGAGCAGCATTTCACTGTCGGTTCCCGGCTCAATGCCGCCGGTGTCCACCAAATCGAACTTCCGTCCCCGCCACTCGCAGGGAGCGTAAATGCGGTCCCGGGTCACGCCGGGGGTGTCCTCCACAATGCTGAGGCGCTGTCCGGTGAGCTTATTAAAAAGCATGGATTTGCCCACGTTGGGCCGGCCTACGATGGCGACCAGAGGTCTTGACATGGGGACACTTCCTTTCTTGAAGGGGCATAGGGGGCGGCAGACAGCCCCACTCTTTGGAGGTAGTATATCATAGAGATTGGAAAATATCAATTGCGGATGGGTAAGCCTTGGGTGCGGGCAAAAAAGAAAGAGGGGATATATCCCCTCTTTCCTCTCCTCGCTCTTAGGCCTCGGCCTTGCCAAAATCGTGGCCGTTGTAGCTCATGCAGGACTTGCACATCCGGTGGGGCAGGCGGTAAGCTCCGCACTTGGGGCAGATGTTTACGCTGGGGGTCTCCAGCTTCCACACACTGCTGCGGCGCTTGTTCCGGCGCTGCTTGGACACTTTACTCTTAGGGACTGCCATCTAAAACACCTCCTTAGTGTGACAGGGGCATAGTCTCTCATGCTTCCTCGTCGTTTTCCTGGGAATCCTTCTTATCCAAAAGCTTCGCCAGGACGGCGAGGCGTGGATCCAGTTCCTTTTTGCAGCCGCAGGGCCCTTCATTCAGGTCCGCGCCGCAGGTGGGGCAAAGGCCCTTGCAATCCTCCCTGCAGAGGTGCTTTCCATCCAGGGCCAGAATACAGGCGGTGGTAAATATGTCATCCAGGTCCACCTGACCGTTTTCCAGAAGAACGATCTCGTCGCTCTCCTCATCCTCCAGTTCTTCCGCCAGAAGGGTCTCAACCGGAACCTCCAGCTTCAGCTCAAGAGGTTTCAGACAGCGGTCGCACCGGGTGTCCAGCACGGTCCGGGCCTGCCCGGTAAGCTCCAAAGCTCCCGCCGCATTCCGAACGGCGCCGGAAACCTGAACGGGCCTGTGGAATGGCTTCTCTCCAAAGAGCTTGACCCCAGACAGGTCCAGCTCATAAGCGAAATCCTGGCAGGCTCCGGGAATATGGATGATGTGGCGTAAATCAAGACGCATAATGCTCTCCTCACAACGGTGCAGAGAACATTATAGCGAAAACTTTCCTCTATGTCAAATACTTTCTTCACTTTTTTCTTGTCGTATGCTACAATATTTCCTAAAGTGAGGAGGGAGCGCCATGAAGGAATTCACCATCGCCAAAAATGACGCAGGCCAGCGGCTGGACCGTTGGCTGGGCAAGGCCGTGCCCCTTCTCCCCGCTCCCTTAGCTCAAAAGTATATCCGCCTCAAACGGGTGAAGGTCAACGGAAAAGGCTCCCAGCGGGACTACCGGCTGAATGTGGGAGACCTCTTACAGCTTTATATCAACGACGAATTCTTTGACGCCCCCGCCGAGGACAACGCCTTCCTGTCTGTCTTTCAGCCCCAACTCGACATTGTCTATGAGGACGACCAGCTCATCGTCTGCAATAAGCGTCCCGGCCTCCTCTGCCACCCGGATGAGCATGAGTATGTCTCCACCCTCATCACTCACATCCAAGCCTACCTTTATCAAAAGAAGGAGTGGTCCCCCAGGTGGGAAAACGCCTTTGCCCCGGCCCTGTGCAACCGCATTGACCGGAACACGGGGGGCCTGGTCATTGCCGCTAAGACAGCCGAGGCTCTGCGGATCATGAACGATAAAATAAAGGACCGGGAAATCTCCAAATACTATCTGGCCGCCGTGGTGGGGAAAATGGCCCCGCCCGAGGGAGAGCTGAAGGGATTTCTTCTAAAGGATGAGAAGAAAAAACAGGTCAGCGTCTATAAAAGTCCCATTCCCGGCGGAAAATCCGCCCGGACCCGGTATAAAACCCTGCAAGTAAAAAACGGCCTTTCCCTGGTGGAATGTGAGCTGCTCACAGGCCGGACCCACCAGATACGGGCCCAGTTCGCCGCTGCAGGCCACCCCCTGGCGGGAGACGGGAAATATGGGCGGCGCAGCGACAATGAAAAGCTGGACCGAAAAGGCCAAGCCCTCTGGTCCTATAAGCTGGTCTTTGATTTCCCCACAGATGCCGGGGCACTGGAATACTTAAAGGGCAAGGTTCTTGAAGTTCCTCCAAAAAGTATTGGATTTGTGCAGGAATATTTTAATGGTTAGCATCTAAAAAGAACTCTCCTTATTACAAATCTCGCCCAAAAATTTCTTCGACAAAGATATTGACATTTCTCTCTATACCATGTATATTATCACTCGACAGAGGACGTACCCAACCGTCGGTTGGGTACGTCCTTTCACCTACCTAACGGAATGGGGGAGGATACATGTCCAAGGAGTTGATCCGTCTATCGGACTGCGTCGTGAAATTCGACGACGAGATCATTCTCGATCATCTCAATCTCTACATCAACGATAAAGAATTCCTCACGCTCCTGGGCCCCAGCGGATGTGGCAAGACCACTACGCTGAGGATCATTGGTGGGTTCCAAAAACCTACCTCCGGGGACGTTTTTTTTGACGGCCGACGATGCAACGATCTGCCGCCTTATAAACGGCAGGTGAACACAGTCTTCCAGAAATACGCCCTGTTCACCCACCTGAACATTTTTGAAAACGTAGCTTTTGGGCTGCGGATTGCCAAGGCACCCGAGGCCGAGATCACCCGCCGTGTGGAGGAGGCCCTGGAGCTTGTAAACCTGCCCGGCTACGGCAAACGGAGCGTCAGCTCCCTCTCCGGCGGTCAGCAGCAGCGGGTCGCCATTGCCCGTGCCATTGTCAACCGTCCCCAGGTCCTTTTGCTGGACGAACCCCTGGCCGCCCTGGACCTGAAGCTCCGCAAGGATATGCAGGTCGAGCTCAAACGCATCCAGCGGGAGGTGGGCATCACCTTTGTCTATGTGACCCATGACCAGGAGGAAGCCCTCACCATGTCCGACACGGTGGTGGTCATGGACAAGGGCAACATCCAGCAAATCGGCACTCCCGAGGACATCTACAATGAGCCGAAAAACGCTTTCGTAGCCGACTTCATCGGAGAGTCCAATATCATCGACGGCACCATGCCGGAGGATAAGGTCGTGCAGATGTACGGCAAAAAGTTCCCCTGCCTGGACGGGGGCTTTGCTCCGGGCGAGCCGGTGGATGTGGTCATCCGTCCCGAGGACATCGACATTGTCCCGGTGGAGCAGGGCCAGATCACAGGTACGGTGACCGAGGTCACCTTCAAGGGAATGCATTACGACATCATCGTGGACTTCAACGGCTTCAAGTGGCTTATCCAGACCACAGACTACTCCCCTGAGGGGGCAAGAATTGGGGTGAAAATCGACCCCGACGGCTTCCACATCATGCATAAGAGCCAGTATTCCGGCAAATTTGGCGATTACAGCTCCTACTCCGAAGCCTACGACGAGTTGAATGTTGACGCCGACGCCGGCATGGAGGGCAGCGATGAATAAGCGGACAAAGGCGTTCACCATTCCTTACGCGCTGTGGATGGCTTTTTTTGTGGTAGCCCCCATCATTATGGTCCTGATTTACGCCTTCACCAGCGCTGACGGCGGCTTTACCCTGGCAAACTTCAGCTCCATGGGCGACTATACAGTGGTCTTTGTCCGCTCCTTTCGGCTAGCCCTCATTGCCACCGCCGTCTGCCTTGTTATCGGCTATCCGGTAGCCTATATGCTCAGCCGGGAGGGAGAGCGGTTCCAGCGGCTGGCCACCGTGCTTATTATGCTGCCCATGTGGATGAACTTTCTGCTGCGGACCTATTCCTGGATGTCCATTCTGGAAAATAACGGCCTTATCAACCAGTTTTTGGGGCTGTTCGGCCTTGGTCCCTTTCAGATGATAGACACCCAGGGAGCGGTGGTACTGGGCATGGTGTATAACTACCTGCCCTTTATGATCCTGCCCATCTATTCGGTCATCATTAAGCTGGACCACTCCCTGGTGGAGGCCGCCCACGACTTGGGCGCCAATAACATCGTGGCCTTCCGCCGGGTGATTCTCCCCCTGTCCCTCCCCGGGGTCCTCTCTGGGATCACCATGGTCTTTGTCCCCAGCGTCTCCACGTTTGCCATCAGCACCATGCTGGGCGGAGGCACTGAGCTTTTGCTGGGCGACCTTATCGAGCAGCAGTTCCTGGGCGGCGCCTATAATCCCCAGCTGGGAGCCGCCATAGCCATGGTGATGATGGTCATTGTCGTTCTCTGTATGTGGGTCATGAACCGCTTCGGTGAGGGCGAGGAACAGGCGGTGGTCCTATGAAAAAAAATTCCGTCCTCAGCCGGGCATTTACCGTTCTGGTGTTCCTCTTTCTATACGCCCCCATTTTCCTGCTCATTATCTTCTCCTTCAATCAGAATAACAGCAACGTGGCCTGGGGCGGCTTTTCCCTACATTGGTACAAGGAACTTTTCCAGAACCGTATCATCATGCGGAGCCTCTACACCACCCTTCTGGTATCCCTGCTGTCTACGGTGGTGGCAACCATCGCCGGGACCTTTGCCGCTATTGGTTTTTACAGTCTGCGCCGCCGGGCCCGGAGCGTCCTCACTACGGTAAATAACATCCCCATGATGAACGCCGATATTGTCACCGGCGTCGCCATGTGCCTGTTTTTCGTGGCCTTTTTTCACCTGTGGAGCGATTTTGCCGGCTGGATAAACTCCCTCCAAAGCTTCCTTGTCCTCCCCACCCGGCTCACCCTGGGCTTCCCCACCCTGCTGATCGCCCACATCACCTTCAATATTCCCTATGTACTTCTTTCGGTCAGCCCCAAGCTGCGGCAGTTAGACAAAAACCTCATCGACGCGGCCCAGGACCTGGGCTGCACCTGGTTCCAGGCATTTTACAAGGTCATTCTGCCTGAAATCAAGCCCGGCATTATCTCGGGCGCCCTCACCGCTTTTACCATGAGCATTGACGACTTTATCATCAGCTACTTCACCGCCGGGTCCTCCTCCTCTACTCTGGCTATGACCATCTATGGCATGACCAAGAAGCGGGTCAGCCCGGAGATCAACGCCATCTCCACCCTGCTCTTTGTCTCCGTGCTGCTCCTGCTCGCCATCATCAACATCCGGGAAGCCCATCTGGAAAAGGCCGCCCTGCGTCGGGAGGCCCTTCCCGCAGCCCAGGCCGCTCCCCGGTGGAGTCCCCCGCCCGCCCTGGTTAAGCTGGGCCGGGTGGCAGCGGCAGCGGCCTGTGTGGTCCTTCTTATCACCGCCGGGGTGGGCGCTGTCCACAACACCCGGCTTCCGGTGGTAAATGTGTGCTCCTGGGGGGAATATATCGACGAGGAGCTGATCACCAAATTTGAGGAGGAGACGGGCATTCTGGTGAACTACCAGACCGCGGAAAGCAACGAGGCCCTCTACTCCCTGCTGAAAAGCGGCGCGGGCGACTATGACGTGGTGGTCCCCTCAGACTACATGATTTCCCAGCTTATTGAGGAGGGGATGCTGGAGAAGCTGGACTATAACAGCATCCCCAACTTCTCCCTGATTGACGACCGGTTCAAACACCTACCCTACGACCCTGCCAACGAGTATACCGTTCCCTACACCTGGGGCACTGTGGGCATTATCTACAACATCGCCATGGTGGATGAACCGCCCACGAGCTGGAGCGTTATGTTTGACGACCGGTACGCCGGGAATGTCCTTATGTTCCGCAACTCCCGGGATGCCATGGCAACCGCCCTGTTATACCTGGGCTATGACCTGAATACCACCGATGAGGGCCAGCTCCGCCAGGCCGCCAGCCTGATTGCCGACGCCAAGAGCCGTGGAGTCTACCAGGCCTTTGTTATGGATGAGATTTTTCTCAAAATGGAGGGAAATAACGCCGCCATTGGCGCCTACTACGCCGGGGACTACCTGACTGCGGCGGAAAACAATCCCGATTTGGCCTTTGTGATCCCCAAGGAAGGCTCCAACTGGTTTGTGGACGCCATGTGCGTGCTGAAGGACGCCCCCCACTATGACGAGGCTATGGCCTGGATCAACTTTATCGCCTCCACAGACGCCAACCTTGCCAATATGGACTTCATCTGGTACGCCTCTCCCAATAAGGAGGCCCTGGAGCAGTACCCCGCCTACTATGAGGCGCTCTATGAGGAACCTCTGGACCAGGAGACCTACGACATCATTGCCGCTCCCCCGGAGGTCCTGGAGCGGTGCCAGTCCTACATTTCCCTTCCCGTGGAAACCCGCCGGCTCTACAATGAGCTTTGGATTCGTTTAGGTATGTAACGCTTATCGCTATTTCCAGCGCTATTTGAGGTCCACAAGGAAAGCCACTATGCCTAGTCAAAGCAAAAGGCCGTCTCGTAAGAGACGGCCTTTTTTATCTCCCTTTTCCCTTGCTTTGCGCAAACCGGTAAGCCTCCTCCACCCAGCCCATCAGCTCCCCGTCAACCGCCTCCGGGGCCGTAACGGGGATGTGGTGGGTCCAACGTCCGGGGTATGGCTCCACCGCCACGGCGACCCGAGAGGACATCTCCCGGTGGTCCAGCCCCAAGCTCACCAGTATCCCCGCCTCTCCCTTCCGCCGCGGCAGGGACACGCAGGCAAAGACCCGGGGATTTCCGTAGGTGATTTGGGTCTTTTGCACCCTCGGTTCCTGAATTCCAAACCGGGCCTCCAGGGCCTCGTCAAAAGCGGCATACAGGGGAACAAGCTCCGGACGGTCACGAAAAAACAGCAGCGCGTCACCGGTCATGGGTCCTCCCCTCCTTCTCCCTGTTTTTACCTAAATTATAGCAGAGAGCTTTTTCAAGGACAAGGGCCCCCTCTTGCAAAAAGAGGAAAAATAGACTATACTCTCCTTTAGTCAAAATCCGGAAAGGGAGGAAACCTTATGCCGTTGACTGTTGGACTGAAAGGCCGCGCAGAAGCCCTTGTTACGGAGCAGAACACCGCCGCCGCAGTGGGGAGCGGAGCTTTACCTGTCTTTGCCACTCCCATGATGGCGGCTCTCATGGAAAAGGCCGCCGCCGCTGCGGTGGACAGCTGTATGGAGGAGGGGCAGGGCACTGTGGGCACCCACATGGACCTGTCTCATGACGCCGCAACCCCAGTAGGTATGAGAGTCTGGGCCGAGGCGGAGCTGACCGCCGTGGAGGGCCGCGCCCTTACCTTTTCCGTCGCCGCCTTTGACGAAGCCGGCCCCATCGGGAAAGGCGTCCATATTCGTTTTATTATTCAGAACGAGAAATTTATGGCAAAAGCCAATGGGAAAGTGGGGAAATAATATGTCCATTGAAAAAGTCCGCTCCTTCTTTGCCCAAAAGGGCCGGGAGAGCGATATTCTGGAATTTGACGTATCCTCCGCCACAGTGGAGCTGGCAGCCGTGGCGGTGGGCTGTGAGCCCGCCCGCATTGCCAAGACCCTCTCCTTTTCCGTGGAGGAGGGCTGCGTATTGGTGGTCTGCGCCGGGGATGCTAAGATCGACAACGGCAAATTCAAGGCCCAGTTCCACACCAAAGCAAAAATGCTTACCCCTGACGAGGTAATCGCCTTTACGGGCCATGCGGTCGGCGGCGTATGTCCCTTTTCCGTTGAAAATCCCGCCGTCACCACGTGGCTGGACACATCCCTCCGGCGGTTTACCACTGTTTTTCCCGCTGCGGGCAGCTCCAACTCCGCCATTGAACTGACTCTTTCTGAGTTGGAGGAGTTTTCCGGGGCTAAGGGCTGGGTAGATGTATGCAAAAACTGGAATCACGAAGGAGAATGACGTCATGAACGGAAAAAAGAGCTTTATTGCCGCTTCCCTGTCCTATGTAGCCTTGGGCCTGGTCCTATTTTTCTTCCCTAACCTCACCACCAGCCTTATCTGTACCGTTGCGGGGCTTCTGCTGCTGGCCTACGGCGTCTCTGCCGGCATCAGCTTTTTTGCCAGCAGCAACGGCGGCTACCGTCCCCAGTTTGATGCGGTACTGGGAGTCTTTGCCGCTGTTCTGGGCGTGCTTTTTCTTCTGAAGCCTCAGATGATCCTCTCCATCCTTCCCGTCATTTTTGGCCTCTATATCCTGGTGGACGGCCTTACCAACCTGAAGCGGGGACTGGATATGCGCTCCTATGGCTACGCCGGATGGACCACTACACTGGTACTGTCGGTGGTGTCCCTGGTCCTGGGGGCGGTGATCCTGTGGAATCCCTTCTCGACCCATCTGCTCCTGGTCCGCATCATTGGCGCTTCCTTTCTATACGAGGGTATAGCTGACCTTTGGGCCACCCACACTCTGGACAAGCTGATGCGTGGGAAATAAAGCAACCGGCAAAAAGGGACGGCCCGAAAAATCCGGGCCGTCCCTTTTTGTCAGCCGTCTCCCCGCAGGACGTTGTTTACATACCCTTCCAGCTCGTCCAGAGTATTTACGTGCTGGCTCCGGGTCATAATCTGGTCCCTGGCATACTGGGGGATTTCCGCGAACAGGGCCGCCGCCTTGGGCTCGCCCTTCAAGAGAGCGTTCAAGTCCGGGTATTGCTTCATTTTCTCTCACCTCTGCCCTCAGTTTGTCCCGGTTTTCCTGAAAAATTCCCCCTTGCGCTCTTTCTTTGGAGGGAGTAAAATAAATGCGCCGAACCTTCGGAAATCGAACCATCAAAGGAGAGGAAAATATGCAGTATCAAATCATTGGTGAGCCTCTGCCCGTAGTGGAGTGCCAGCTCACCCAGGGCGAGACTATGATTACCGAACGGGGCTCCATGTGCTGGATGAGTCCGAATATGCGGATGGAAACCGCCGCAGGCGGCTTTGGCAAAGCCTTTGGGCGGATGTTCTCCGGCGAATCCATGTTCCAGAATACATACACTGCTGAGGGCGGAGCAGGCATGATTTCCTTTGCCTCCAGCTTCCCTGGCTCCATCCGGGCCATCGACATCGCCCCTGGTCGGGAGATCGTGGTGCAGAAGTCCGGCTTCCTGGCCTCCGAGATGGGCGTGGAGCTGTCTGTTTTCTTCCAGAAAAAAGTGGGAGCCGGCTTTTTCGGCGGCGAGGGCTTCATTCTGCAAAGGCTCTCCGGCCAGGGTACCGCTTTCGTAGAGATCGACGGTTACGCCGTGGAGTACGAGCTGGAACCCGGCCAGCAAATGGTGATTGATACTGGGTATTTGGCCATGTGTGACGCCACCTGCTCCATCGACATTCAGAGCGTAAAAGGCGTCAAGAACGTCCTCTTTGGCGGCGAGGGCCTGTTCAATACGGTGGTCACCGGACCAGGCAAAATCGTGCTCCAGACTATGCCCGTCAGCAGCTTTGCCTCGGTGCTGGGGCCGTTCTTCGCCAGCGGAAAATAAAACGCAAAAAGAGTAAAGAAAAACCTCAAGGAGAAATCTCCTTGAGGTTTTTTGGCAGCGGGTGAAGGATTCGAACCCTCACATACAGAGTCAGAGTCTGCTGTGCTACCTTTACACAAACCCGCTATCTCGCGCCGCTATCGCAAACGCAAGAGTTATTATACCAAATATGAAAGGATTGTCAAGGGGGTGCACAGAAAAAATACGCTCTTTTCCCTATTTGCACTTCAAAACATCACTGTAAAACTTGTTCAGCTCTTTCTTCGTGGGAAACACCGCCACATACATCTGGTTCCCCATGGCGTCAGCCAGCACGTCAGGGATGCGGTCTACCATGCGTAGCTGCTCGGCGTACTTCCCTATCAACTCCTCGTGGCTCAAGGCAAATCTTTTCCCATCCCGCCGTCCCGCATAGGCACAGTAGGCGTGCTCCCCCTGCCCTATGGTAGAATGGTCAAAGGCTATCATATCCGCCCAGATTTTATAGACATTGGTGGCATTGGCAAAGTTCATCATGTCGGGAGTAAAGCCGCCGCAGGGCCGCATATTCACCTCCAGGGCCACCACATCCCCCTTTTTCCCCATCCCCTTCTGATCCTGGGTCAGACGGAAGAACTCGAAGTGAACGAACCGGCTTTTGACCCCAAAGCTCTTGACCGTGGCCCGGCCCGCCTTCCGGGTGTCCTCGGGCAGGTCTTTCACGATGTAATAGATGGAGTTGTCCTCCTCATTGACAATGTCCATAATAGACATGGGGGTCACGTTGCCCGTCTCAAAGATGGGCTCCCCACGTGAGTCAATAATAGCGTCATAGGAGTTGACCTCGGCATGGATAAACTCCTCCATAATGTAGGAAACTCTCTCCTCCCTCTTATTGGTCAAAAAGTCTTTCAAGTCCTTGTCGCTGGACAGCTTGTAGGTGTGGGAGGCCCCTACCCCGTTGTCCGGCTTTACCACCACAGGCCAGCCCACCTCCTTGACAAAGGCCCTGCAGCCCTTCAGGTCGTCCACCATGTGATAGCGGGCGGTGGGAATGCCCACCTTCCGGTAGAACTCCTTCATCTTGGACTTGTACTTGATCCGGGGCATGTCTTCCACCTGGAAGCCGCTGGTAATATGAAAATCCGTGCGCAGCCGGGCATCCCGCTCCAGCCAGTATTCATTGTTGGACTCCAGCCAGTCAATACGGCCATATTTGAAAATGAAGTACCCTACCGCCCGGTAGACCGCCTCGTAATCCTCCAGGGAATCCACCTTGTAGTACTCGGTGAGGCTATCTTTCAATTCTTCCATTAACCCCTCATAAGGCGCGTCCCCGATGCCCAGCACATTCATGCCGTTATTCTTCAGCTCCCGGCAAAACTGCCAATAGTTTGTGGGAAAATTAGGGGAAAGGAATACCACATTTTTCATACGACTCTCTCCTTCTTTTTTCTGTCGTTCCGGTTCAGGCGGTCCTATCCCAGAAGAAAGGGCACAAAGTATGTCACCTGCTTGTACCACCAGTCCCAGTCGTGTTTCACGTCGTAGCCCCAGGCATCCACCCAGAGATCAATTCCCTTCTCCCGGCAAATATCTCCTATCCGGAAGGTAGTCTCCGGCATCTCCCAATCCCCCTGGCCCACGCAGATAATCCCCTTATTCCGGTTGTACCGTTCAATAAATGGATGACCGGCAGGCATATCGGCCAGATAATGGATGGGAGAATTGCGGTACACCACCTCATCCATATAGCTGCCAAATCCATATTCCGCAGTGTAGATTCCACTGAGGGCCAGCAGGCCGTCAAACAGGTCAGGAAACCGGAAATAGAGGTTGGCGGCATGGGTGGCTCCCAGGCTGCACCCAAACACAGTGACGCCGGGATAGCCCTCCCAGCCGTTGCGCCGGTTCGCCATATCCCGGATGAAGGGCACCATCTCCTGGGTGATATAATTGATCCACTGCTCATAGCGGCGGATACGCCAGTATGGGTCGCCGTCCTTGTCCGACCAGCTCTCTAAATCCATGGTGTCAATGGAAAAAACCATCACCTGTCCCGATTCAATCCAGGGGGCCCATACATCTGTCATTTTGAAGTTCTCAAAATCAAAAAAACGGCCGTCCTGACACGGAATAAAAAGCACAGGCTTCCCGGCGTATCCATAGACCTTGCATTCCATGTCCCGGCCCAAGGCAGGACTGTATTCCTTGAAATACTGAATTTCCATACTGTCACCTTTCCCCTCCCCATCCATGGGAGGTCCAAGTTTTTAACAGTTTAACACAGCAAAGCGAAAAAATCAACCGGTAAAAAGAGCGGCCCGGTCATTCCGCCGGGCCGCTGGCAGCCGCCCTCACATTTCCAAATCGTACAGCAAAACACTCATAAAGAAGGGAAGCTGCTTTTCCCAACTGGCCTCATTGTGATTGCCGTTGGGAACGATACGGGAAGTAAGGTCTACTTTCCTTTCCAGCAACATATCGGTGACCGCCTGGAACTGTCCCGCCATCTGGGGATGAAAGCCCAGCTCCCGGGCGCCGTAGTCCATGTAAATGACCGTGTCCGTCTTGATACGGGCCGAGCGCAGGATAGCCTCCAGCTTCTCCCGCCCAAACCAGATGGAGGGCGACAGGGCGGCGCACCGGGAAAAAACTTTGTTATATTTCATCACGGCATACAGGCTCATCAGCCCCCCCATGGAGCTGCCGGCAATAAAGGTGTGCTGCCGGTCAGGGAGAGTGGGATAATTTTTGTCGATAAAGGGTTTAAACTCTCCCACCAACCAATCCATGGTGGTCTTTCCCCTCCCTGTCAGCTTCCCCACCCCCGGCATTTCACAGGAATAGGGGCAATATTCCTTCAGCCGCCCATGGTTGGGATCATGGTTGCACTCCACCGCGGCAATGATAAGAGGCGTTTCCGTCTCCTCCATGTAGCGGAGAAGGCCCCAGCTTTTTCCATAGGTGGCCTCCTCGTCAAAAAACAGGTTGTGTCCGTCAAACATGTAGAGAACCGGCAGGCGGAGCTCCTCGTTCTCTCCACAAAAGTCAGGCACATATATGTAAGCCTTCCGGGGCGTATCCCCCGACAGGGCGGGAATGGTAATATCCCAGGTCTTGAACATAGGTTTTGTCCTCCTTTACGGCCGAATCAGTATAGCACAGCCCATAGGAAAAATCAAACCGAACTGGAAACCATTACATTTGCAAAATAGTTACAAAACGGTTACAATTTTTACAGTCCCTTCCGGGAACTCTAAATTGTGAGGTGTTTGCTATGACATTCCAAAAAAGGGCCCTGTGCCTTCTCTCCGCCGGATTGCTGACCGCTTCCCTTCTGGCCCCTGGCGCCCAGGCCGCCCTGACCCATACGGTGGTCTCGGGCGACACCATGTGGAAGCTGGCGGTTCGCTACGAGGTAGGCACCAGTGAGATCATTACCGCCAATCCCCAGGTGGCAAATCCCGATCTCATCTACCCCGGCGACAGGCTCAACATCCCCCAGCTTGACCGCTCCATTCTCTCTTACGAAGCGGAGGTGGTCCGCCTGGTAAACGCCATCCGCCGGGAAAACGGCCTTGGGGAGCTGACGCTGAACTGGGAGCTGAGCCGGGTGGCCCGGTACAAATCTCAGGACATGGTGGACAAGCGGTACTTCTCCCACACCAGTCCCACTTATGGCAGTCCCTTCCAGATGATGCAGGCATTCGGGCTTTCCTACCGCTATGCCGGGGAGAACATCGCCTACGGCTATTCCTCCCCCCAGGCGGTGGTAAACGGCTGGATGAACTCAGAAGGACACCGGAAAAATATCCTCAACGCCAACTTTACACAGATCGGCGTAGGCTATGTCTCCCAGGGACACTACTGGACGCAGATGTTCATTGGGTAAGCCGCCGAAAAAAGAGACAGCGGAGATTTCCGCTGTCTCTTTCGTTTTATCCTTTTCCAAAAAGCAGGGTAAAGAAGGGCTTTTTCCAGCCGGAAAGGGCGGTATAGACCCGGCGGGATTCTTCCCGCAGGATGTGAAGGGCCCGCTCCCGCTCGCCAGAGGCGAGGGTGTGCTGGCTGAACTTTGCTTTCTCCGCCAATGTGGTCAGCTCCCCGCTCTCCTCTCCGCCCCAGGACTTCAGCCGCTCATAGCAGACATAGGCATAGAGGACAGCGGCGTTGGTATCCTCCCCTTCCAGTTTTTCTCTGCGGCGCTTCAAAATCTTCCTCCGTCCCAAAATGGCGGCGGCCACCATAAGCAGCGCAGCCAAGGCATACCATACCCCGGCCGGGATGGGCGGGGCGGCAGAAACAGTAGTCCCGGCAGGGCCGTCTGGCTCCGCGGAGGGCGTTGGCGCAGCACTGGGGACAGCCTCCTCCTCGTCATCCTCCTCATCGTCCTCCTCCACAGCCTGAGAGGGGGTAGGCGAGGGGCGGGGCGTCGCAGAGGGAGCGGCGCTGGCCTGCGCATTCCCCGATTCCAGAGCGGGAATATCCCCCATACCGTTGCTCTGGAAACCTGGGGTCACCTCCAACGGATACCAGCCCACCCGGTCTATATAGACCTCCACCCAGGCGTGGGCAGCATGGTCGGTAACCTCCACGCTGTCCATCTGCCAGGGAATCTGGGCCACATATCCGCTGACATACCGGGCAGGGATGCCCGCCGTCCGCAGAAGCAGTGTGGCGGCGGTGGCGTAGTGCATACAGTAGCCCTGCTTGCTCTCATTGAGGAACCAGTCCACATAGTCCCGTCCCGCCGGAGGTGCGGAGGTGTTCCGGTCATAGCGGGTAGTGCTGGCCAGCTTATCCACTACCATTGCTGTCATGGCGGCCATGAACATGGCGCGGTTTTCCTCCAAATCCTCCCCGGTCACAGCCACGGCGGCAAGCTCCTCCCGGCTGGGCCCGGCGGCAAGCACCTCCTCTACCCTGGGGTTAGAGCTATAGATCAACGACCGCAGCCGCTCCTCATACCACTTCCTATACCGGACAAGCTCCTCCAGATTGGCAAGCGGTTCTCCATACTCCTCCTGGAAGCCTTGGCGGAGCCAATCCTCCAGGATAGGCCGCAGGTCCTCGGGAACCTGCAGCTCCTGTTCATAGACAAAATCCCGGTAGGGATCCGGCTCCTTCTGGACAGGGGCCCCCCGCTGTCCATATCGGTAGGACAGGTCATAGTTGTACCAGTCCAGCGACTTCCAGTCGGGATAGAAGGTAAAGGTGTGCTCCCAGACCGCCCCTGTCCGCTCCAGGTGGGAATCCCCGCCGAAGGCGGCGTTTTCCGGCAGCTCCTTCAGGGCATAGGGATAATAGATACAGCCGCCGGGAGCCGCTACGTTCTCCACCGTCATCTGGGCGCTGTCGTCCCCCCTAATCAGGGTGACCTCGCCGTTTCGGTAGCTGCGGTACTCGTAGTTGGACTTCTTCCCCGCCGCCTCCCCCAGCATCAAAAGAGGCTCCACTCCGCACTCCCGGATAGCCTCCAGCTCTGCCTGCGCCTCCCGGCCCAAAGGCTCCCAGCGGCGGCCCGTATACCGGTCGGCAGAGTAGCCCCGGAGGTAATACTTCCCCATCTCTCCCCACACCCGAAGGGCCACACGGCCCGTCTGGGCAGGGGCGCTGCCCAGCAGATTCATGTACTCGGCGGACCCCGCCCCGATCCAGCCGCTCCAGCGGGACAGCAGGGCAGACAGGTCCCCCCGGCTGGCCTCGTTGATAACAGCCTCCCGAATATCGGCGGCCCACACGGGCTGGGCGGTACCCTGGGTGGGCAGCCGCTCCGTTGTCATCTGCAAAACCGCCAGGACGCAAATCAGGACCATGGGCCGCATCCTGGCAGTTCCCGACGGGTCCCGGCTGTCTGTAAATGAGGTCAGGATCACAGTGAGCCACACCGCCAGCATCCCCGCCATGGGCAGGCTGTCGGGGGCCTCGGTAACGCAGATGGCAGGCAGGATAGGCAGCAGCATCCACAGCACTACCGGAAGCCCCCGGCGCAGCCGGCACAGCAGAAAAGCCAGCGCCAGAGCGTACACCGCCCCCACCATCAAGAGCCACAGGGTGGCTACCTGGGGCCAGAGCTCATCCGGCAGCTCTACGACAGGGGCGATCCCCGTCACACCCGGCACTTTGGCGGCGATGGTGTTCACCACGTCGCATTGAATCCTGGTCCCGCCCCAAACCAGCGGCTCCCACAGCCGCCACAGGCCCCATGCCCAGAGCACAAATGTCCCCAGCATGGCGGGAAAACGGTATTGGGGAAGGTTCACAAGCCCCACTGCCGCCAAAGCCAGGGCCGCCGCTCCCACCCAGAGGGCAGAGGAGACCGCCCGAATATGGTAGGCGGTCACCACCCCATACCCAGTGGAAATGAGGGCTAAAAAGAGAAGCAGGCCATCGGTCAGCAGGGTCCATAAGCCAATCTTGCCGTGTTTCATCCCCGGTCACCTCCCCCATCAGAGGCAGCCGGAACCTGGGGGTCCAGGTGGAGGGACCTCCCTACCCCCGCCAGGTCCAACACTGACTTTCCCGCCAGAGGGGCGCGCCGTGACAAAATGGCTTCCAGGCAGCGGCGCAAATCATTCTCCCCGGCAACGGAGAAACGGCAAAGCTCCCCGGTCTCCGGGTCGGCCCAGGCCACCGTGTGGGGCCGGTCCAAGGCCAGCAGCCCTCCGCTGGTTCCGGCAAGCAGGTCCAGAGTCCTGTCCAGCTTATCCACATCTCCAAACAGGTCAAGCGTCAGCAGGGGCAGCGGCTTCACCGTTTCCAGGGTCTCCCGGGTCACCAGCTCATCCCGCTTGGCGGAGAGCTTCCAGTGGATGGAACTCAGGGGATCGCCGGGACGGTACTCCCTGGGGTCGTAGTCCTCGCCGGGGCCTCCGCCGGGGCGGGGGCGTACGCCGGGAGCCTCCTCCTCGGGAAAGGGCGGCAGTCCGGTGGCCCGGGAAGCCGGCTCCACCCATAGCTGGGCAGGACCGCTCCGGCGCAGGGGCAGCCAAAACAGGCCCAGGCCGTCCAGAGCCCAGACATGGACCAGCTTTCCCGTCAAAAGGCCGCAATGGACCGCCGGTACGGGCAGGCTCACCCTTGTCCCCGCTCCGGGAAGAAACCAGGTCTTTTGGGATTGATAAATAAGACCGTTCAGCTCATTGACGGTCCTGACTGTCGTCTTCACCCGGCCCAGGGGCAGCTTCCACACGCTGCGTCCTGTGACGGTCCAGCTTGCGGGGTTTCCCCGCTCTGTCCGGTCCGGGCTGGGGAGCAGTTCCACCCTGGCCGCCAAAATCGCGGGCAGGGACACCAGAAGTCCCAGCGGCGGCAGGCACAGCACTGCCGCCAGCACAACGCCCGCCAGCCAGCCCGTGTAGGCCACCCGGAGAGCCAACGCCCCCAGTAAAGCCAGGAGCCAGCATATCCAGCGCCGTATCATGGTCCTTCAGGGAAGCCTGGGGGCGGACACGGCCTTCAGGGCGTCCAGGGTTGGATCGGCCTGCTCCGAAATGCCCCGGCCCGTCAGCAAAAGCCGGTGGGCCACCGTGTCCCGGAACACGCCTTTCACGTCCTGGGGCACCACGTAGTCCCTTCCCTGGACCCAGGCCATGGCCCGGCTCATAGCGGCCACCGCCAGGGTCGCCCTGGGGCTGCCTCCCTGGTGGACCATAGGGTGGGTCCGGGTGGCGGAGACCAGCTCCACTATATACCGTGCCACCTCGTCGCTGATATGGACGCAGGCCGTCTCCCGGCGGACCTGCTCCAAACCCGCGCTGTCGGTGACCTGCCTTACCTGATCCAAAGGATTGCCCTTCTGCTTGCGGCGAAGCATTTCCACCTCATTCTCCCCGTCGGGATAGCCCAGGGAAAGCCGGACCATAAAACGGTCCAGCTGGGAATCGGGCAGGGGCTGGGTGCCCGAGGCTCCCGCCGGGTTCTGGGTGGCGATGACCAGGAAGGGCCGGGGCACCGGACGGGTCACCCCATCTACCGTGACCTGGCCCTCCTCCATGGCTTCCAAAAGGGCGGACTGGGTCCGGGAGGTGGCCCGGTTCAGCTCATCCGCCAGAAAGAGGTTGCACAGCAGTGCCCCTGGCTGGTAGTCCATGGCTCCGGTCTCCTTGTTGTAGATGGAAAAGCCTGTCAAATCGGAGGGCATCACATCGGGGGTAAACTGCACCCGCTTATAGGTAAGGCCCAGAGCCTTGGAAAAGGCCACCGCCAGCGTGGTCTTGCCTACGCCGGGGATGTCCTCCATGAGGATATGCCCCCCCGCCAGAATGGCCAGAAGGGCTTTGGCAAGTACGTCGTCCTTGCCCACCACGGCCTTGCGGACTTCATACAATATTTTTGTAGCCAAATCGTTGGTCATTGGGCTCGGTCCTTTCCCGCATATTTTTTCTTTTGACGCTGACGGAGCGGTTTTGTTCCCTCATTTCCTCTGCTTAAAAAAGCAGTCTCTCACCGAAGCCGCTCCGTGCGGCAGTATACCTCCCCGTCCCGCTCCTCGATGACGCCGTAGGTGGCCCGGGGACGGCCGCTGACGGTGCCCGGGTTCATGATCCACATGGCCCCCTCCCGGAAGCAGAGGGGCTCATGGGTGTGCCCAAAGAGGACCACCCCTGCCTCCCGGCTCCGGGCCTCAGAGGTAATGGAACCGATCCCCAGCTTCACGTGGTAAGCGTCGCCGTGGCACATCCAGACCTTTCGGCCCAGGAAGGACAGTTCCTTTTCCTCCGGAGCGTCGCCGTACCAGCCATCGCAATTGCCCCGGACCATCTCTACGGGGATACCGGGATAGAGCTCCTGGAGCCGCTCCGCGTCCCGGCTCACATCCCCCAGGTGGAGAATACGCTCCGGCTTTTCCTGGTCCACCGCCGCCTTCATGTAGTCCAGAACACCATGAGAATCAGAAACTACCAACCATTTCATACCCTTTCACCTTTCCCGTTACCGCTCATATAATAAAGCGAAACCAACTATAATGATGTTTGGAGGGACCTGCCATGACACAGCCCGACTCCACCTTTGATTCCCTGAAAAAAGACCCCAAAGCCGCCCAGCTCCTGGGAGATCCCGCTGCCCTTCAGTCTCTGTTGTCCTCACCAGAGACTCAAAAGCTGGTATCTCTGTTGAACCAGGCGGGAGGCAGCGGACTGAAAACCGCAGCCCAGGCCGCCGCCAAGGGCAAGCCCGACGCCCTCATGGGCATTCTGAACCAGGTCATGGGCAGCCCCGAGGGGGCCAAGGCCGCGGAGGCCTTCCAAAAAAAGACCCAGAAATAAGAACGCATAAACCATCACTTTTAGAAGGGGGAAACGGGCTATGGCGGACCTTCAGGAACAATTGCAGTCCATTCTGGGAAACCCCGAGGCCATGAGCCAAATCACCGCCATCGCCCGCGCTCTCACCGGCGGCCCGGCCCCAGAAGATGCTCCCTCTCCTGAACCACCCATCGAGGATGTAAAGTTCACTTTACATGATATGGAAAATTCTGGAACATCTGACCCCTTAAAATTTTCCGAATCCGACGATTTTAAGGGGCCAGATTCCTCAAAAAGCGAGGCCCCGCCCGATCTGGGCGCCCTTTTGGGGATGCTGGGCGGGCCGGACCTGGACCCCCGGCTCATTCAAATCGCCCTGGGAGTATTCTCCGAATACTCCGCCCAGGACGATGAAAAGGTGGCCCTTCTCTCCGCCCTCAAGCCTTTTCTTCGGGCTGAGCGGCGGGAAAAAATGGAGAAGGCGGAAAAAATCGCCCGCCTCAGCCGCGTGGTGCGGGTAGCTATCCGGCTTTTGAAGGAGGAGGGGACGGGCTATGTATAACCCCTATCTCTCCCAAAGCTGGACCGACCGCATGGGACCGTCCCGGCCTCACGGGGAAAGCTCCCCCCAGGCCGGGGACCAGGAAGGGAAAAAATCCGGGCTGGACGGGCTGCTCAAGGGGCTCCATCTGGAGGACCTGGATACAGGAGACGTACTTCTCCTGCTCATTTTGCTTTTTCTCTTTTTAGACGACCGGGAGGAAAATCTGGAGCTGCTCATTACGCTGGGTCTGATGTTGATTCTATAAGCGAGATGGACTCCTCCCCCACCGGGTGCAGGATAACGCCGTTGGGAAGCTGGAAGGAGGCCGACTGGGGCGCCGGGGTCTCCGGTAAGGTGGCGGTCATGGTGTAGACCAGCTCCCCAGAAGCCACCGTCTCCGCCCCGCTCAAAAGCCCTGTAAGCTCCGAGACCCAGTACCGCTCCACCTGGTCCAGCTCGGGGATAGAGACCTCTACATAGACGCAGGCCTCGCCGTTTCTCTCCTCATAGCCCGCGGCGGTGATGGAATCCGTCTCCAGCTCCAGCACATCCTCATAGGTGGGGATGCGCTGGCCCTCCACATCCACAGAGGAGCTGTCGGCGGCCCAGGTAAGGACGCTCTCGTCCGCATCGTACCAGCGCCAGAGCTGTCCCTCCCCCACAATTGTGTGGGCGGTAAGGCCCGACGGCAGGTCCATATCCGCCCTCGTCCACCCTCCGTCCACCCAGACATGGGCGGTGGCGGAAATCCCCTCCAAGGTAGTGGTGACGGTGCGGGAATAGCTCTCCAAACGGTCCATGACGGCAATCACGCTCTGAACAGTGGCGGGGGTCACCTCTACTCTTGCGCCGCCCACCTGCTCCAAGTTTTCCGGGTCCTCTGTTTCCGGGGACACGGGAGTGGGCAAGGTAATGGTGGCTGTGGGTCCGGCAAAAAGGGGCAGGCCAAAGCTGGAAAAGACCGCCACCGCGATAACAACGGCGATCAAAAATACCAAAATGGTACGGTTATTACGTTCCACGGACGGTCCCCCCTTTTTTCGACGTTTGTAAAATCCTCCCCTGTGGGGAGGATTTTTGTTTTTATTCCCCTTTGAACTCCCCCGGGGCCTCGTCCCGGAGATGGAAGGCATACTCAATGGCGTCTGCGATACGCTCACAGGCATGACCGTCGCCATAGGGATTCACCGCATGGGCCATGGCATCATAAGCCGCCCTGTCGGTAATAAGTTGGGCGCCCAGGGTGAAAATCTCCTCCTCGTTGGTCCCCGCCAGCTTCACGGTGCCCGCCGCTACCGCCTCGGGGCGTTCGGTCTCCCTGCGCAGGACAAGCACGGGCTTGCCCAAAGCTGGAGCCTCCTCCTGAAGGCCGCCGGAGTCGGTCATTACAAAGGCGCACCGGGCCATAAGATTGTGCATCTCCTCTACGTCTACCGGATCAATGAGGTGGATACGGTCATGGCCCCCCAGATATTTTCCCGCAGCCTCCCGGACCACAGGGCTGAGGTGAACGGGATAGACCAGTTCCACCTGGGGATAGGCCTCCACCAGACGGCGGAGGGCGGTCATAATATTCTTCATGGGCTCGCCGTAGTTTTCCCGGCGGTGGCAGGTGACCAAGATCACCGTTTTCCCCTCATAATCCAGGTGGTTCAAAAGCTCTGTGGGAAACACAAAATCAGGGCGGACGGTGGTGGACATGGCATCAATGACTGTGTTTCCTGTCAAGTATATTCCCTTGCCGATTCCCTCCCGCTTCAGGTTATCCCTGTTGGCTGCCGTAGGGCTGAAGTGGAAATCCGCAAGGTCCCCTACCAGGGTCCGGTTCATTTCTTCCGGAAAGGGAGAATACTTGTCATAGGTCCGCAAACCCGCCTCCACGTGGCCCAGCTTAATTTGGCTGTAAAAGGCCGCCAGGGCCGCAGAAAACGCGGTGGTGGTGTCTCCGTGGACCAGCACCAGGTCGGGTTTGGCCTCCTGAAACACCTTTTCCAGCCCCAACAGGCACTTGGTGGTGATGGTGGAGAGACTCTGGCCCGGCTCCATGATGTCGAGGTCAAAGTCGGGCGTGATGTGGAAGATGTCCAGCACGCTGTCCAGCATCTGGCGGTGCTGGGCGGTGACGCAGCAGAGGCTTTCCATCGTCTCTCGGCCCCCCAGGGTCTTAACCAGGGGAGCCATCTTGATCGCTTCGGGCCGGGTGCCGAAAATGGACATGACGCGGAGCTTTTTCATCTTTTGCCCTCCCCTTTCTGGTCACGACGGGGCCTGTGGGCCCCGTAGTAGACACTGAGCGCCACCGCTCCTGCCACACAGAAGGCAAAGAGCAGCAGCATGGCCTTTACCGCACCGCTGGTGGTAAGTACCACAGCGGAAAGGCCCAGGATGGCGGTGATGACATACAAAACCGCCACCGCCTGCTTCTGGGAAAAGCCCATGTCAATGAGCCGGTGGTGAACATGGCTCCGGTCGGCATGCATAGGGCTTTGCCCGTGGGCAATGCGGCGGATAAAGGCAAAGCAGGTATCAAAGATAGGCAGGCCAAAGAGAAGGAACGGCACCACAAAGGAAATGAGGGTATACATTTTGAAAAGGCCCTGGACGGAAATGACCGCCAGGATGTAACCCAGGAAGGTGGAGCCGGTATCCCCCATGAAGATTTTTGCCGGGTTCATATTGTAGGGCAGGAAGCCCAGGCAGCCTCCCGCCAGAGCCGCCACCAGAAGGGCAACGGTAGGCTCTCCCAGCAGGAGGGCGATAACCAGCAGCGTGAGAGAGCTGATGGAGGAAACGCCGCAGGCCAGGCCGTCCAGACCGTCAATGAGATTGACGGCGTTGGTCATGGCTACGATCCAGAGAACAGTAACGGGAATGGACAGGAACCCCAGCTTCCAGTAAGGATCGGCAGAAAAAATGTTGGGGTTGGAGATATACTCGATGACGTTGCCCGTCAGCACGGCGATAAGGGCGGCAAAGAGCTGCACCGCCAGCTTAAATTTGGCCCGCAGGTCGTAGATGTCGTCAAAGACTCCCAGCACCACGATGATGACCGCTCCCAGAAGCGCCCCCTGGAGCTGGGTGGTCATGGGGACAAAAACCAGCGTACTGAGGAGGAAGCCCAGCACGATGGCAAGGCCCCCCATCCGGGGTACGGGGTCGGAGTGCATCCGCCGCTCCGGGTCCTTATCTTTCCTGGGATCGTCCACCGCCCCCATCTTCACCGCCAGGTTCCGCACCACGGGGGTGAGGATCAGAGCGATGAGGAAGGACACGCCCAGGGCCGCGGCCACCCGGGCGATGAGTTCCAATGAAATAGGCATAGCGTTATCTCCTTATTCCGGCGCGGCCGGAGGATTTCTGTGTGTAAAAAGGCTCCTGCAGGCCTTACCCGGGCAGGAAGCCCACCTTCTTGTAAACCTTACGGAGAGTTTTGTTTGCCACATAGCCCGCCTTTTCCGCACCAGAGCGGTAGACGCTCTCCAGATAGGCCTTGTCACTGAGAAGCCGCGCGGTCTCCTCCTGGATGGGCCGCAGAGCCTCCACCACCGCTTCTCCTACGGCGGGCTTGAAGGCTCCGTATCCCTTTCCGTCAAACTCCCGCTCGATGTCCTCGTAGCTCTTGCCGGTAACGGAGGCGTAAATCTGCATGAGGTTGGCGACCCCAGGCTTCTCCTCAGGGGCGTAACGGACGCACCGCTCGGTGTCGCTGTCGGTCACCGCCCGCTTGAATTTCCGCATAATGTCCTCAGGCTTATCCATCAGGAATACACAGCCCTCAGGCTGAGACTTACTCATCTTCTTCTCCGGGGTGGACAGGCTCATGATCCGGGCTCCCACCTTCTGGATCAGGGCCTCGGGGACCTTAAACACATCCCCGTAAATGCCATTGAAGCGGTTGGCAATATCCCGGCAAATTTCTACATGCTGCCGCTGATCCTCGCCCACGGGGACAAAATCAGGCTGGTAGATGAGGATATCGGCAGCCATGAGCACCGGATAGGTAAACAGGCCCGCATTGATATTGTCCGCGTTCCGGGCAGATTTGTCCTTAAACTGGGTCATACGGGAAAGCTCCCCAAACATGGTGTAGCAGTCCAGCACCCAGGCCAGTTGACTGTGGGCAGGGACATGGGACTGGATGAATAGGGTACATTTCTCCGGGTCCAGGCCGCAGGCAATATAGCTGGCCAGCAGATTCAGCACCCGGCGGCGAAGCTCCGCGGGCTCCTGCCGCACGGTAATGGTGTGCAGGTCGGCCAGAAAGAAATAGCAGTCGTACTCCTCGATCATCTCCGGCCAGTGGCGCAGAGGCCCCAGATAATTGCCGATGTGCAGCTCTCCGCTGGGCTGGATGCCGGAAACCATTACTTTTTTTTCATTTTCCATGGTCGCTCACTCCTCATCAAGGTATACTGACCCATGTTGTTTTATCTTACCACATTTTCCACCGCTTGACAAGTTCTTCCCCTCCCGATACAATAGAACTGCTTAACGAACGCAAAGGGCTGTTTAGCAGTTCTTTGTGCCGCTCCCTGGCTGCAAATTGTGAGGTATTTACATTTCGGTAAAATGAGAGATACAAATCCCGTTTTTTGGAGGAATTTTTTATGGATATGACATGGTTTGAAGAAATGGAAAAGCCCATTCCCACCGGGGAGGTCC
>CANDEE010000004.1 GCA_947383685.1 uncultured Pseudoflavonifractor sp. | reverse complement strand
CCAACACCCTGAACTACACTCTTTCCCTACACGACGCTCTTCCGATCTCATCTGCTCTGCGGCCTGATTTACCGTGTGAACCTCGCCGGTTTCCAGTAAGCGCTTGGCTTCTGCAACCTTGAGAAAAATATCCGGCAGAGCCTGGGCGTCCACAATAAAGTATTGGGGATGTTTCCTCATTTTATGTTTGCTCCTTCCCAACTGTCCACAGCAGGAAATCATTTGTTCTTCCAGCGCGTTTCATTTTAGCATAACCACCTCAAAAACGCAACGGTGAAATTTCCGAAAAATATCCCCCTTATGATAAAGCATCTCCATATTTTGCTGAAACTACAGAAAGAGCGTACCGAAGTACGCTCTTTCAGAAAGCAGCATTTTACATAGGCGGTTGTACTGGCTCATCGTTGGAGGGCTCTGTTGGAAGAATTGGAGGCGGTGTAAATACAGTAGGCGGCTCAGGATTGTGTGTGTCCGTTGCCGGAGGAATACTTTCGCTGGGATAACCGCTCTCGGCAGGCTGCGGTCCAAGTTGCCCCGGACGCACCAGATGTCCTCCAGCAGAAGGCCAGGTCGCAGGATCACGGGAATCAAAATTGGGATCTTCTTCCGGAGTTGGCCAGGTGGATGGATCAAGAATACTAAATCTGCTGGGATCATACGGATCCGGCTCCACGATAATTTCATCTGTGTGAACTGTGCAAGTCCCTGCTGCCTCTAAAGAGGTTAAAAAATACCCGTTATCCTCTGGATATATATCACCGATATACTCCCGCTGGATGTCCAAAATAGAAACACTAATCCGCCCCAAGGTTTCTGTCCCGTCCTCGTTTACCTCAACCTCTGGACAGAACTCTCCCGCCAAATGATAGCGTCCGGTAGGTTCACCGTTCTCGTTCAATATAGGATCGGCGGTACAGACCTCCACCATGGTATGTGCCTGGCAGTATTCGGTTGGATCGTCCCCCGGGAAATAATATCCCATAGCTACCCGGCTGCCCCGCATATCGCTCTGACACTCATCGCCAGCCAGCAACCCTGTATCCATACAGTAATCTCGGGTCACCAGGCCCTCCGCCCCGGGAAACTCCCGGTATTCCAAGCCCTCATGGACTTGGCTCATGACCCGCTTCCACAAATCCGGGGTCAGTGTGCTGGGACCAGTGATCCGCTCTGGAGTCTGGTAGCCAATCCAAACGGCTGCGGTATAGTAAGGCGTATATCCTACAAACCAACGGTCATTGTAGGAGTTTGTAGTGCCCGTCTTGCCCGCCACAGTCATATTTGGCAACTGGGCCGCAGTGCCAGAACCCTGGGCCACCACATTTTTCAGCATCTCATTGACATAGTAGACCGTCTTTTCCTTGAGTACCGGCTCTCCTACCAACTCCTTGGTCAAAATTACCTTTTCATTGGAATCTATCACTTTTGAATAAGTTCTGGGCGCTACGTAGACCCCGTTCCTTGGAAAGACGGAATAAGCCGCAGCCATATCCAACGTTGATACGCCAGTGGTCAGGCCACCCAGCGCCAGTTGGGAATAACCGATGTCGGAATACTCTTTATCTTTTATGGTCTTTCTTACCACCAAATGGTTTGGGTCAATCCCAAACTTGTCCAACAGATACTCAAAGGCTACCGCCGGAGTCACTTGCTGGAGCACCCGCACCGCTACCGTATTGGTAGAGTCGGTTACCGCCTTAAGCACCGTCATCTGCCCTGTGTTTCGATGATTTACGTTAGAAGGCCATGGTTCATCATTCAGCAGCATGGGGGCGCTGTCCTCAAACACAGAATAAGGTGTGATAAGCCCCATTTCCAAGGCGGGAGCATAAACCGCCAAAGGCTTAATGGAGGAACCTGGCTGCCGCAAAGCCCGGGTGGCCATATTATAGCCACGGGTATCCGCACTAGTCTTTTCGCCCATCTTTCCTGCCAGAGCCACTACATTACCCTGCGGATCAATGACGGTAATAGCGGACTGAAGCTGCTGCCCGGAGGGGGATGTGTAGGGCAGATTTTCGGCGTTGGAATAGACATTGTCCACCATAGCCTGGACTCGAGTATCCACACAGGCATATATCTTCAGTCCGCCCGAGTACACCAGATCGGAGGCCACCTGCTCCGAATACTTATACTGCTCCATCAAATCCTTTGTTACATCAGTAATGACCTGCTCAGTGTACCAGCTATACAGAGTATTTTGCTGACTATCACTCCGTCCGTTGCGGAACACCAACTTCTCCTTTTTCGCCGCCTCACACTGCTCCGAGGTAATTACTCCATCCCGTTCCATCGCGTCCAGCACAATTCCCCGGCGATCCAGGTTGTTCTCCGGATGAGTATAGGGATCGTAAAGGGAAGGATTATTTGTAATGCCGATAAGACTGGCACACTCGGCCAAACTCAACTCAGACACATTCTTGCCAAAGTAGGTATACGCCGCAGTATAGACCCCGTAACACTTTCGACCAAAATAGACATAGTTCAGATACCACTCCAGGGTCTGGTCCTTGGAATATTTTTTGTCAAACTCCAGCGCCTTGAATATCTCTAGGACCTTTCGCTTTACCGTCACATCGTCATACTGGGTAATATTCTTGATGAGCTGCTGGGTAATGGTAGAGCCACCCTGGGTCCTACCTCCGGTAAATGTGACCAACGCACTCTTGACCGTCCGAATCCAGTCCACGCCATGGTGCGTGTAAAAACGTCGGTCCTCAATCGATACCAGGGCATTAATCAGGTTTTGGGGAAGTTGGTTATACTCTACCCACACCCGGTTCTGATCGCCATGAAGGGTTTCGTACTCTACTTCTTGCCCGGTAACGGGATCGACATAATAGATGATACTAGACAAGTTCATGGGATAATCTGCCACATCCAACTCCGTTTGAGGTAGTATTACATTTTTGATATAAACTGCCGCAAAGCAGGCCAGAAATGCGCTGGTGATAATTCCAATCAGCAATAGCGTGCCAACGGCTGTCAATACCCGCCTTAACACACTTCTTCTCCGCCTCCGGCGTTTTTTCCGGGGCGCTGGGGACGCGGAGTTTTGTTCAGCCATATTGTCACCTCCGTTTTAAACAGGCTAAGGTTTTATGGAATCAATGGTTAAAAAGATACTTGTATATTATACCACAAAAGCCTTTTTTGTCCACCCCAAATCTGTATGATTCTACCCACGCTTTTGTCTCACGGAAAAAATTTCGCTATTTCTCACCTTGCTTTTTCCCCATTTACAGGGTACAATAGATTTATAAAAGGACTCCAAGGGAGGCGTTGAAATGAGCGAAGAATTCGGGCCAGACTTTATCACAGTCACCGATGAGGACGGCAGTGAATTTGAACTGGAGCACGTGGATACCATAGAGTATAAAGGACAGGTCTATATGGCTTTCTTCCCTGCCGACACAGGCGAAGGCAACGAGGAAGACGAAAACACCGGCCTTATCATCCTAAAGGTGATAGATGTCAACGGTGAGGAACAACTCTCCACTCTAGACACGGAAGAAGAACTGCAGGAGGTCTATGACCAGTTCATGGAGGCGCTGTTTCAGGAGGAAACGGAAGAATAGCTGCCGGCTCCCCTGCCTGGTACGTGATGGGCTTATATTAAACCCACATTTTTAAAACGGGACGCTCCACTCGCGCCGCGGTTCGCAGGCCTCCCGGCCCTTTGGCTGGAAGTTGGAAGCGGTAAAGCGGTGCGGAGGCGACCCACCTGCCGGAGACGTGCAGGTTTTAATTGGGTCCACACGGCCAAGGCGGGGGTGTCTATATTGTCTTTCTACGAAAACCGTCCAAAGGGCGGTTTTTTTATTTTTTAACCCCTTAGGGCTTGCAACGAAAGGGCATTTCTTGTATAATAACAAAATACGCTGGCCTTTTCACATGCTTAAGGCTGGCAAACAGGTATAAAATGAGAGGACTGAACTTTGCATGAGCGCATCAGACAAGAAAAAGCAGAGAAAATCAGCTATGGCGGAAGGCCTGACCCAAAAGCAGAAAAAGGAACAGGCGGATGCAGCCGCGGCCAAGCAGAAGAAGGCGGTCTATACTGTAGTGGGTGTAATTTGCGCCGTAGCTGCCATAGGTCTGCTGGTATGGAACGGTATGAACTCCTGGCAAAGCCGCCGTCACCTGAACGACACAGCTGCTACTATCGGTAGTGAAAGCTACACCGTGGCCGACTTACAGTACTATTACGCCGGGGCCCGGAACAACTTCTATCAGCAATACTATCAATATCTTTCCGTTATTGGTTTTGACCCTAATGTCAGCGATGGCGCACAGTGGTACAACGAGGCGGAAAACCAGACCTATGCCGACTATTTCCGGGAGAGTGCCCTGAACAATCTTCAGCAAATCGCCGCTCTGTGTTCCGCTGCCAAGGCTGAGGGGTATACCCTCTCCGAGGAGGGTCAGAAGGACATCGACAATGAGCTGGCCAGCCTGGACGTGATTTGCGCCCAGTATGGGACGACCCGTTCCTCCTTCCTGTCTCAGAACTACGGCAACGGCGTCACCGAAAAAGTGTATCTGCGGAATTTGACCGACAGTATTCTGGCTACCGAATATGCTCAGTCTCACGCTGACGCCATCTCCTATGATGACGCCGCGCTGAAGGAGTATTATGACGCCCATCCTGATGCGCTGGACAGCTATGATTACCGTTCCTTTTTCATTAGCGGCGCAGCCGCTAACCCCACCGATGCCGATGGCAACCCTGTAACCGACGAAAACGGAAACACTGTCACCGCCACCGATGAGGAGAAGGCCGCCGCCATGGCAGAAGCCAAGGAAAACGCCGACAAAGCCGTAGCTGAAATCCTAGCCGCCAAGGATCACGAGGCCGCTTTTATTGAAGCCGCCCCCAAATATGTGGCTGAGAGCGTAAAAAATGCTTATGCCAACGAATCCTATTCCCTGAACACTGGCGTTGTGGGTAGTGTTTTGACCTCCAACAGCAGCGTTATTGCCTCCTGGCTTATGGATAGTTCACGGAAAGCCGGCGATGTAGCCTCTATTGAAGCCTCCGGAAACGGCTATTATGTGGTCCTCTTTAAGAACCGCTATCTGGTCACCGATCCCACCGTCGATATACGCCACATTTTGTTCCAGGCAGATACCACCGGTTCTACCGAAACAAATGAGGAAGGTTATCCGGTTCCCTCTCAGGAGGCTATGGATGCAGCTAAGGCTGAGGCCGAGGCTCTGTTCAACGAATGGAACGCCAAACCTGAAGCGGAAAAGACAGCCGAAAACTTCGGTGCTTTGGCTGAGGAGCATTCTGACGATGGCGGTTCCAATACCAACGGCGGTCTTTACACCTATGTCTACAAAGGACAGATGGTTCCTACTTTCAACGACTGGTGCTTTGATTCCGCCCGTCAGACTGGTGATGTGGGCTTGGTAGAGAATGCCGGCCCCCGCTATTATGGTTACCACATCATCTATTTCCAAAACTTAAATGATCCCTATTGGGAGCACGTGGCCTATCAAGCAAAGCAGTCCACGGAGCAAAACGAATGGCTCACCGCCCTTACCGAAGCCGCAGAGGTTGTGACCGCTGACAGCATGAACTATGTCGGCCCTGTGAATACCGCTGTGGCCTCTACTCCCGTCCCCAGCGAACCCGCCGAGTCCCCCGCTGAATCTCCCGCCGCTTAATAATTACCAAAGGAGCGTCCCGCAGAGCGACCCTCTGCGGGACGCTTTTTCAGGAGGGACCTTTTATGGATGAAGCCTTTTTGAGAACAGAAATGCTGCTGGGCTCCTCCTCTCTGGAGAAGCTCGCCCATAGCCACGTGGCTGTGCTTGGCCTGGGTGGTGTGGGAAGCTGGTGCGCCGAGGCCTTGGCTCGTTCCGGGGTCGGTAAACTGACCTTGGTCGACTGCGATGAGGTGAGCCGCTCTAACCTGAACCGCCAGCTTGTTGCTACCACCGCCGTTCTTGGTCAGCCAAAGGCCACAGCCATGGCAGAGCGAGTCTCTCTGATAGCTCCCAGCTGTAAGGCTTATCCCCTTGTCTATCGCTACACGCCAGTGGACAGGGAGATTTTCTTTGCAGGTAGCTATGATTATATTGTAGACGCCATTGATTTGGTTTCCTGCAAGCTAGACCTTATCGAAACTGCCCTCAACCTGGGTATCCCTATCGTTTCCGCTTTGGGCACAGGTAATAAGTTGGACCCTACCCGGTTTCAAATTACAGACATTTCTAAAACACAAAACTGCCCTCTGGCACGGGTAATACGTAAGGAACTGCGAAACCGTGGAATTACCCACCACCGGGTCCTGTGGTCTGACGAGGAACCTATTACGCCCTGCGGCGGAGAAGCACCTCCTCCCGGCCGCCGCAGCGTTCCCGGCAGCGTAGCCTGGGTCCCTTCTTGCGCCGGGCTTATGCTGGCGGGCGATGTGGTCCTGTCACTCACCCAAAAAGAACGAGAGTCTGAATGAATTATCGGTATAAAAAATCCCCTCTCCGACAAAATAGATCGGGAGGGGATTTCGTTTATGATGGATATAAAAAAGGACTCGATTCGTTCCGCCATATCCGGCGGAACGGCAGGCCTGATAAACGGTTTTTTCGGTGGAGGCGGTGGGATGCTACTGGTACCGCTGCTCTCCCGTTGGCTGGGCTTGGGGGACCGGAAAGCTTTCGCCACCTCGGTGGCTGTCATTCTCCCTCTCTGCGCCCTGTCCTCCCTAATCTACTTGATTCGGGGTGGATTAGAGTTCTCCGCCGCCCTCCCCTATCTGCTGGGTGGCGCACTGGGAGGAATATTGGGCGGGAAACTTTTCAAAAACGTCAATATGCTCTGGCTTCGCCGGGGATTTGCCCTGTTAATCCTCTACGCAGGGGTTCGGGCCATCTTTTTTGCCTGATGGCAGCTTTTTTTGTCGGGCTTGTCACGGGAGTCCTTTCCGGTTTTGGAGTAGGGGGCGGAACCTTGCTGCTAATTTACATGACAGCTTTTGCAGGCCTTCCCCAGACTCTGGCTCAGGGAATCAACCTGCTCTACTTTCTCCCCACCGCCGCACTGGCTTTACCGACCCATATCAAAAACGGCTTTATTGAGAAAGCCGTTCTGCTCCCTGCCATTCTCACTGGACTGATTGGCACCGCCCTGGCAGCCTGGATCGCTACCGGGCTGGACGTGGATATTTTGCATCACTTTTTCGGCTATTTTCTTCTATATGTAGGGTTTTCTGAGCTTTTTCGCAAACCGTCATCTCCAAAGGGCACTACGCCTCCGGGTGATTCCTGCAGTAAGTCAGATACCCCTCCAAAATAAGACTGGCCGCAACTGCGTCCACATTTTTTTTATGTGCCTTCATCCGCTTGCCACTCTCGTGAAGAATAGCATGAGCCTCAATGGTGGTCCGCCGCTCATCCCACAGGCGGACAGGCATTTCTGCCTTTTCCTCCAGCATTTTGGCAAAGTCCCGGTACAGGTCCGCTCTGGGACCTTCCGTACCGTCCATATTCCGGGGAAAGCCCATGACCAATTCCTTTACTCCCAGTTCTTTTACCAGATGAACTATATTTTCTGCCACATTTTCTGCCCGGCGGCTTTGGATAACCGTGGTATATCCCGCCAACAATCCCGTAGGGTCGGAGACGGCGACGCCAGTTCTGGCGTCGCCGTAATCAATTGCCATAATCCTCATCACAGATTTTCATCCAGGAACTGAGTATATGCGTCAATGGGCATAGCGCCTACTTTCCTCTCCAATTCCTGTCCGCCCTTAAAAAAGATAACCGTAGGGATATTCATAACTCCAAACCGGTGGGCAAGCTCCGGCTCCTGATCCACGTCTACCTTCCCGATAATTACATTTTGGTCCTCATAGTCCTCCGCAATCTGTTCCATCACAGGCCCCAACCGCTGACAAGGACCGCACCATGTGGCCCAGAAGTCTACCAGCATCAATCTTCCATCCGACAGGGCCTTATCAAAACCTTCACCGCTGAAATGCAGTAATGCCATTTCACTCATCCTTTCCGTTTCAATTTTCTTCAACCAAATAGGGAGCATCGTTATTCTTCCCTAAATTATCTTATACCTCCCGCCTCTTGTCAAGGCTTTTCTTTCCATTTCATAACTGGTATAATTGAACTGAAAGCGAGGTTTTTGATATGCCCTCTCCCCTTGTCACGCTCATTGTTCCCGTTTACAATGTGGCTCCTTATCTGAAAAATTGTCTGGATTCCATCAAGGCTCAGACCTACCGGGAGTTTGAGGTATTTTTGGTCAACGATGGCAGCAAAGACGCCTCCCCCGATATTTGCCGCGCCTATGCACGCTCTGACAACCGCTTTCGGCTTATCAACAAGCCAAATTCCGGTGTGTCGGACAGCCGCAACCAGGCTTTGGACCAAGCAAGGGGAAAATACATTCAATTTCTGGACGCCGATGACTGGCTCACACCAGACGCCATTGAGACGCTCGTCCACACCGCGGAGAGCACCGGTGCCGACCTGGTACTGAGCCACTTTTACCGGGTAGCGGGAGACCGGATGGTTCAGCGGGGCCACATCAAAGAGGATAAGGTTTTCACCCGGCAGGAATTCGCCGAGAAGATGATGAAAGCTCCCGCCAATTACTACTATGGCGTACTCTGGAACAAGCTCTACCGCCGCTCTATTGTAGAAGCACATCATCTCCGCTGTCCCGCCGATGTGGACTGGTGTGAGGATTTCTTATTCAATCTCAATTATATTGAGCACGTCCGTCTGGTAGCCGCCGTTTCCAAACCTATCTATTACTACCGCAAGCGGGAGGATAGCCTGGTAAACGCTCAAGTTTCCCTTCGGCGGACTATATCGATGAAGCGCTCCACTTTTGAATACTACAAAGAGCTTTACCAAAAGCTGGATCTATATGAGGAGCAGAAGGGACGGGTCTATACATACCTTCTATCCGCCGCCACAGACGGTGCTGTGGGACCTTTGGCCCCCAAATTGGAAGGAAATCCGCTGGACTAAAAGTCCAGCGGATTCTTTTGCTCATTTAGAGGTTTTTCAGCTTTTCCCGGATGAGCCGCCCCATTTCCTTTGTACCAATGACCATCTCCCCCGGCTTGGCAATATCGGCAGTACGCCATCCTTCCTCCAGCACTCCGTCCACGGCCCTTTCAATGGCGTCCGCCTCCTCCGGCCGCTGGAAGGAGTAGCGAAACATCATAGCCACCGATAGGATCGTGGCGATGGGATTTGCCTTGTCCTGGCCCGCAATGTCGGGAGCCGAACCATGGATCGGCTCGTATAGACCAGGGGCGGAATCTCCAATGGAAGCCGAGGGCAACAGGCCGATCGAACCGGTAACCATGCTGGCCTCATCAGAAAGAATGTCCCCAAACATATTCTCTGTCACTAACACGTCAAATTGCCCTGGGTCCCGTACGATTTGCATGGCGCAGTTGTCTACCAGCACATCCTCATAGACCACATCGGGATACTCCTGAGCCAAACGGTGCATCACGCTCCTCCACAGCCGGGAGGTCTCCAGCACATTGGCCTTGTCCACGCTGGAAACCTTATTGCGGCGAAGGCGGGCCAGCTCAAAGGCCCGACGGCCCACCCGTTCAATTTCCTTCTCAGAGTATGCCATAAGGTCGGTAGCTTCTATCCCCCGGTCCTCTGTCTGGTACTTGTCTCGCTTGCCAAAGTAGACGCCTCCGGTAAGCTCCCGGACCAGCATCAGGTCAATGCCCTTCTCTGCCGTTTCCTTTCGCAGAGGGCTGGCATCGGTCATAGCGGGGCGCAGGGTGGCGGGGCGGAGATTCGCGTATAGGCCCAGGTCCTTACGAATCGCCAGCAGAGCGGTCTCGGGCCTCTGCTCAGCGGGCTTATCAGGCCCCCACTTTGGCCCCCCTACAGCACCCAACAGCACCGCATCACACTCCCTGCACTTCTCAGCAGTTCCATCAGGATAGCTCTTTCCCACCGCTTCAGTAGCGCAGCCGCCCAAAAGCACATCCACATACTCGATTTGATGACCATATTTCTCAGCCACGGTATCCAAAACGCCCACAGCCTCATTGACCACCTCCGGGCCAATCCCGTCGCCCCGGATCAATGCGATCTTATACTGCATTATTTTGCCACTCCTCTCGCCTTCAAGGATTTGAGCAGGCCTCCGCTCTGAATGATACCATCAATAAACTCCGGGAAAGGATCGGCCTGCCATGTCATATCCCGGGTTTCATCTATGATGACTCCGGTGGCAAAGTCCACGCTCACCTCATCCCCGGGTTGAATACCTTCCGCCGCTTCGGAACATTCCAGAATGGGAAGGCCAATGTTGATGGCATTGCGGTAAAAAATGCGGGCATAGCTTTTGGCGATAACGCATCTGACGCCGCAGGCCTTGATAGCCAGAGGAGCATGCTCCCGGCTGGAGCCACAACCAAAATTAGCTCCAGCTACCATAATGTCTCCTTGCTCCACTGTCTTGGCAAAGTCCTTATCGATATCCTCCATGCAGTGGGAGGCCAAAGCCTTGGGGTCTGGGTCGTTCAGATGGCGGGCCGGAATGATGACATCGGTATCCACGTTGTTGCCATATTTGTAAATTTTCATGCCTTTACACCTCCGTCAAATCCTGTTGGGGTCCGCCACGCACCCGGCAATGGCAGAGGCCGCCGCCACAGCGGGAGAGGCCAAAATCACCTCAGAGCTGGTATCTCCCATGCGCCCCACAAAGTTCCGGTTTGTGGTGGAAACACACCGTTCTCCCGCAGACATGACGCCCATATGCCCTCCCAGGCAAGGGCCGCAGGTGGGCGTAGACACAGCGCAGCCGGCGTTAATAAATGTCTCCACATAGCCCGCCTTCATGGCCTCCAGATAAATTTTCTGGGTGGCGGGGATGACGATACAGCGGACCCCATCAGCTACCTTTTTCCCTTTCAAAATAGCGGCGGCCTCCGCCAAATCCTTAATGCGGCCATTGGTGCAGGAGCCGATAACCACCTGTTGGATAGACAAGCCTGCCACCTCATCCACTGTCTTAGTGTTAGAGGGCAGATGGGGCAGGGACACAGTGGGCCGGAGAGCGGCCAGGTCGATAACCACCTCCTGGTCATAGATTGCATCGGTGTCGGGCTCTACCCCTTCCCAGAGACGATCTACCCGCCCGTTCAGATATTCCCGGGTTTGGTCATCTACTGGGAAGATGCCATTCTTGGCCCCTGCCTCAATGGCCATATTAGCGATGGTGAAGCGGTCATCCATGGTAAGCTCCGCCACCCCTTCCCCGGTAAACTCCAAAGATTTATAGAGCGCTCCATCTACCCCAATAAGGCCGATAAGGTGGAGTACCACATCCTTTCCACTCACATAGGGGGCAAGCTCACCTTTCAGAGTCACCTTGATGGCGGCGGGCACTTTGAACCAGGAAAGGCCGGTCGCCATCCCTGCGGCCATATCGGTAGAACCCACTCCCGTGGAGAAGGCCCCCAATGCCCCATATGTGCAAGTGTGGGAATCGGCTCCAATGATTGCCTCGCCGGGAGCCACTAATCCCTTTTCGGGCAGCAGGGCGTGTTCAATGCCTGCCTGCCCCACATCATAGAAATGGGTAATGGAATACTTTTTGGCAAATTCTCTTGCCCGGGCGCAGAGCTGAGCGGATTTGATATCCTTGCAGGGGGTGGAGTGGTCCAGAACAATGGCGATCTTATCCTTGTCAAACACCTGGGTCAGCTCTGCTTTTTCAAACTCGGTGATAGCGACAGGCGTTGTAATATCGTTACCAAGCACCAGGTCCAGCTTGGCTTCAATAAGCTGTCCTGCCTTTACCTCTGAAAGCCCAGCGTGCTTTGCTAGAATTTTTTGGGTCATAGTCATTCCCATTTTAAGTCCCTCCTTTGGTTCTTTGTTGCGTCTAGTATGGCAGAGTCCTTGCCAAAAGAATGTAAACTGTGATACAATCTTTTAGAAAGGAGCGGATATTATGGCGGAGGAACAGTATAACATTTGGGTGCCCCTGGCTGAGGGACGTCGGGTAAAAACTTATACGCCGGGACAGCTTATCTACTTACAGGGAACTACAGCCCACGAATTCTATTATCTTCTAGAGGGCACAGCCCGGAGCTACATCAGCTCCCCGGGAGGCTCCGAATTAGTGCTGACCCTTCACCATGCGGGAGACCTGATGGGAGAGGCCTCCTTCTTTGACGAGTGCCCCAGAGTGTCCTCCGCGGCAGCCGTTGAACCCTGCAAAGCTGTATCGATAAGTAAAGCCCATCTGGAAAGGGTTTTTCAAGCCCATCCGGAGCTTGCTCATCCCATGCTCCGCTATCTGGCCCGGACCGTACGGCTCCTGTCCGACCATGTGGACGGTATCTTCTTCCGTTCGGCTGACAAACGGCTGGCCTCCATTCTTCTGCGCCACGCTGGAGCCGATGGACTTGTCCGCAGCACCCACGAGGAGTTGGGTTCCGCTGTGGGGGCAAGCCGGGTAACGGTGAGCCGGACCCTGGCCCAGTTTGCCCGAAGGGGCTGGTTGGAGCAGAGCTATGGCTCGGTAAAGCTTCTGAACCGGTCCGCTCTGCAAGCGTTTGCCCAGACAGATTTGTAAGAAACTTGTAAGAGTTTTATCTGCTTGTCTGTCAGAAATGGTTGATATAATGCTCTCGTTCCAAAGGAGGTTTGGTATGAGCGAAACAATTTTGGTCGTAGACGACGACAAGGAGATCGTGGGAGCAATCGCCCTACTGTTGGAGGCAGAAGGCTTTCGGGTCCTGCGGGCTTATGATGGTATGGAGGCTCTGGACAAAGCCCTGGACCCGGAGCTGCGGCTCATCATCATGGATGTGATGATGCCAAAGCTGGATGGTCTTTCCGCCGTTATGCGAATCCGGGAGAGACGGAATCTGCCCATCCTGGTCCTTTCCGCAAAAAGCGAGGAAAGCGACAAGGTACTAGGGCTTTCTATCGGGGCAGACGATTATGTGGCAAAGCCCTTCCACCCCCAGGAACTGGTAGCCAGAGTAAAAAGCCATCTGCGGCGGTATACCAGCTTAGGAGACATGAACGCCGTCCAAAACGCCCGGTATGTAACGGGTAGGCTCAGCTATGATCCGGAAACACGGGCCCTCTACGCTGACGGAGATTCCGTCAAACTTACCGCTACCGAAACCAAAATTGTAGACCTGCTTATGCGAAATCTGGGCCGCATCTTCCCTGCCGAGGAAATTTACAGCCGGGTCTGGGACCAGGACACTACCTACGCCCCAGAGAATACGGTGATGGTACATATTCGGCGCATCCGGGAAAAGATCGAGCTCAATCCCAAGGAACCAGAATATTTGAAGGTGGTGTGGGGCATTGGATACAAAATGGAAAAAATCTAAAGCAATTTTGGGCTTTGTCAGCTTTATCCTGGGGATAAGCCTTCTGCTGGCTTCCCTGCTACCCATTGCGGCAAACCTAATGAACAATCGTGGACGGGAGCAGCTCCAAAACGCTCTGAAAAGTGATTTCCAGGAAACCAGGACCTTTCGGGATTACCTCTCTAATGTGATGAACAGCTTTATCGCAATGGGCGTGGGCGGACCTGTTACCGGCAGCTATTACAATAATTATTACGATTACAACGATTTTTTAATTGAATCAGAGGCTATTGCGGAAACTGTGGTGCTTCAAGAGGACATTTGGTATGTCAACGACTACCAGTACACGGATCGTCAACCCACCGAGTCGGATAAGGAACGCTGGAAAAAGGAAGCTGAGGCTTGGAGTAAGCAATTTCAGAATGATGAAAATATTCTCTATTATATTACCGTCAACAGCCAGGTTGTCTATACCAACATGGAACGGCGCAAGAATGGGGTTCCCACCTTCCCAAAGCAGGGATATAGCTTCCGCCTCTCCTTCGGCGGATATAAGTGCGAAGCCATAAAAGGCGAGGAGAAGCTGGACCTCTATGGCAATGGATACTATGTAGAAGACGACAAACATTGGAACCTTCCCGGTTACAGCAACTTTTTAGCCGGAGATGAGGCAAAGGCAGTACGGGTTTATCTGGCTGTGGCCGACGAACCCGCCCTCTATGTCAAGGCTGACTTTGCCAACGGTTGGAGCCAGCGGCAAAATAATAACCGTTATTACTGGAATTATAGAAATTGGCAGAACAACCGGCAAGCTTTGGTGGTAAATACCGCCATCCTGTTAAGCATCGGTTTGCTTTTGACTGCAGTTTGGTTCAAGTTTCGGAAAGAAAAGCTCCTGGCCGACCAGGTTATTGCCAAAGCAACGGGCCATATCTGGTTTGAGATCAAGCTGATTCTTCTTCTGAGCGCCATTGTCCTGCTATTCCTGCCTCTCTCAGAGGATATGCGCTATCTTCTCTCTGAAGCTGCCTACGCTGTCTCCATTGAAGACGGCGGCTATCTTCAATATCCCTGGTTTCTAAAGCAGTATCTCTGTGAAATTGCCCAACAGCCTGAGTCTGTACTTTTTGCATTTTGGATTTGTTATCTGTTTATCAATGACCTGCGCTATGGGGACAAGCCCTGGCGACACGGTATTTGTGGGTTGCTGCGGGCCAAGAGCCTGAAGCTGCCAATCCAAAAACGGATCAGCCGAACCATGGCTTGGGGTATTTTGCTGGTATTACTGGCGGTTTGCCTTACTTTTCCAGCCTTTTATACTCTTGCAGTGTGGATACGTTCCGGCGGGAGTCCAAGATTTGTAGTTACTCTTCCCTACTGGGTCATCCTTTTGCTCACCATGATAGTTATTCCCATATGGCTCATCCGCACAGTACACCGAGCCATGGCATTGGCAAAAGACTTGGGCAGCTTGACCGACCAGATCACCGCTGTCCATAATGGCGATCTCGCCTCTCCACCGCCCTTACTGATGGACAGCGACCTGGGGCTGGCATCTGAGGAGTTGGCGGACATCCAGCAGGGCATCCAAAGAGCGGTAGAGGAGCAAACAAAAAGTCAGCGGATGAAGGTAGAACTGGTCACCAACGTATCCCACGACCTAAAAACCCCCCTCACCTCTATTATCAGCTACGCTGAGCTACTGAAGCAGGAGAAGCTGGACCCTCCCGCCGGAAAATACGTGGAAATACTGGCCCAGAAAGCCGAACGGCTGCGGACCATGGTGCTGGACGTATTTGAAATCAGTAAAGCTTCCTCCGGGAACCTGCCGGTAAAACTGGAACCTTTGGACCTTGCCAAGCTACTGCGGCAAACTACCGCAGATATGGCGGAGGTCATTGTAGCCGCTCCCGTTACTCTGCGGCAAAGCCTTCCCGAGGAACCAGTGACCATTGTAGCCGATGGGAACAGATTGTACCGGGTATTCCAGAATTTGCTACAAAACGCTCTGAAATACGCTTTGGAGGGCTCTCGGGTCTATCTTACCCTTGTGGTCAAGGACGGGAAAGCTGAGGTGGCGGTCAAAAACACCTCCAAGACTGAACTTCCAGACGGTGTGGACTTTACTGAGCGGTTTGTCCGGGGCGATCAGAGCCGCACCGATGGCGGCAGCGGCCTGGGGCTGGCCATCGCTGATTCCTTTACCCGCGCCTGCGGCGGGGAGCTAACAGTGGAGCCTGTGGCAGACCTGTTTGTGGTAACAGTACGCTTCTCTCTTTCCGAACAAGCTCCCAAACTGCCAGAAGAATAGCAGAAAAGGTGAGACGAAATATCGTCTCACCTTTTCTGTTTTCACAGAATAATACAAATAAGCCCCCCGGAGCCTTCATTAATGACTCTTTGTAAGGTCTCTCGAAGTTTGTCACGTGCGTCGTCAGGCATCCGCTTTAGCTTGGTATTCAAATCCTCGCTCACCAGATCGTGAAAGGATTTCCCAAAAATATTGGATTCCCAGATACGGGCCGTGTCGCCCTCGAACTCCTGAAGCAGGTAGCTTACCATCTCCTCGGACTGCTTCTCGCTTCCCATGAGAGGAGAAACCTCCGTCTCAATATCTGCCCGAATCATATGGATGCTGGGAGCTGACGCCTTAAGGCGCACCCCATAACGTCCTCCCTGCTTCACGATTTCCGGTTCCTCCAGCTTCAATTCCTCAAAGCTGGGGGCTACGATACCATAGCCCGTCTCCCGAACCTGGGTAATGGCCTCGGCCACCTTGTCATACTCCCGTTTTACCCCCGCCAGGCTGGTAAGCAGACTCATCAGGTCCCCATCATCCGCAATGGTAAAGCCCGACTGGGCGGAGATGGTGTCATAGAATAGGCTCCTTGGCAGCTCAAGGACCGCTGTGGCGGTACCTGAGCCCAGGTCGATGGCTGTCACCTTTGCGTTACTCACCGTCTCGCAGGCGCCGATGGCTGTCATGGCCGCCTCCACCTCCCGGATACGGCGCATCTCACAGGCCCCCTCCCGGATAGCGGTGTAGAGACCGCTCTTGATGGGATGGTCATAGGGCAGAGCGTCCACCCAGGAGGGCAGGAACAGGTCCAGTTCCTTTACGGGAAATTCATAAAGGACTCCCTGAATGATTGCGGTCACGTCCTCCTCACCCAACTCCAGACAGTTGCAACGCATACAGGATACATCGTAGCGGTCCATGATGTCCGCCTGAATGGCCTTGGCCCTATCGGAATCGGGATGGGCAGAGTTCAAAACCACCAGGAAGGGCTTCCCCAGTTCCTTGAGCTCAGTAATGACCCGGTTCTCGGCCTCCAGATACTCCTCTCTGGGAATATCAGTCACGGTACCATCGGTGGTGACCACGATACCGATTGTGGAATGCTCAGCAATGACTTTCCTCGTCCCCACTTCAGCGGCCTCGGTCATGGGAATGGGCTGTTCAAACCAGGGAGTGGTCACCATCCGGGGCATATCATCCTCTGTCTGCCCCACTGCGCCGGGAACCATATAACCCACACAGTCAATAAGCCGCACGGAGAAAGAGGCTCCGTCCTCCATGTCCACCCGAACGGCCTCCTCGGGAACAAACTTAGGCTCAGCGGTCATTACCGTTCGACCCGAACCGCTCTGTGGCAATTCATCCCGTGCCCGCTCCCGGCGGTAGACGTTCTCGATGTTAGGAATCACCAGGGTTTCCATGAACCGCTTAATGAAGGTGGACTTGCCTGTGCGAACGGGGCCCACCACTCCGATGTAAATATCACCCCCAGTTCGCTGGGCGATATCGTCGTAAATTTTATTTTCTTCCATCATCCTTCTCCCCCTTTACCTTCTCCGCGGAATTAACAGAAGCCGGCCCGCGGCGGCAGCCTCGCCCTCCAGCTCGTTAGCACTGATAATGTCGGTGATGGTCGTGCCATAGGTCTTAGCCATATCCCAAAGCCGCTCTCCTTGCCCCAGCATCCGCAGGACCAGGGAGGGCTGCTCCCCGGCATCCTCGGAAGCCTCTCCCGGCCCCAAGCCTACAAGAGCTATAACCTGCCGTTTTACCAAAGCGCAGTAGCGAAAGTCCAGTGCAAAGCGGACTTCCATTCCACCGGGAGCAAGTGCGGCGTACACATCCCCTACCCCCTCACACTGGCAAAAGCACTGGCAGTTTTCAGGAATGTCCAGAGCACAGGGCACTGTCATAGGATGCTGAACGGAAAAAAGAGTTCCCTCTTCGTCCAGATACAGAGCCTGGACCTCCACCAGAGCGGTGAGCACCAGCCGTGCTCCCTCCTGGCTTTGTGTTACCTGAGTCACGGTCATGCGGCAATCCACCATGTCCCGGACAGGCATAGGGGTCTCCCACACCTCTCGGACGTTTTGGCTACGGACACCCCGGTCCAACCGGGCGTCCATAGGACATTCAGACCGCTCCACTGCCAACGGTTCCCTGGTACTGTAAGCGTCGGCCAGGACTTGGAGGACCCGGTTCTCCCTGACCACTGCTTGGGCAAGAGCCTCCAGGCTCACCGTTACGCTTCTGCCGTCATCCTCGGCATTGAGAGTACATTCCGCTCCAGTAAGCGCCAAAGTCATATCACACTCGGCGTCCTCCGCAACCCCGGAAATTTCCATGATTTGAGAGAAAGGAAGTTCAGCCCCAGCAGTGTAGACCCCATCATCTTGGCCCCGATAAAGGAGGGTCACATTGGCGCTTCCCTTAAAAATCAGCTTGTTACCAATGATTTTGGACTCGCCCCGGCTCAGCCATATCCGGCTTTTCAGGAGTTCCACGGCAGCAGGCTTGCTGGCAGAGAGAGACACGTCGTCTGAGAAAGGGAAGGGCTTTTCCTGGACGCAAGCGGTGAGGTACACCTCCTGCGTCTCGGTGAGCTGTTCCACATTCTGTTCCTCCGCCTCCAGCACCTGAGAGCAGATGGACTCCATTTGAGGCATAAAGACGGTTACATCTACTGCCGCCTCCGCCCGCACCAATACCTTTCGGGGGTTGATCGTTCGGGTATCCGCTTTGCAGCACCGGGCCGAGGCCACCACTACACATTCGGGGCCAATGCCGGAGGCATCTACCCCACAGGTAAAGGGGATGGTCACATCCAAATGGCGCATCCCGGTTTCTCCATCGGGACAATAAAGCACCGTGGCCCGAATAAGTCCTCCCAGCTCTGCCCGCCCATCCATTGCCTCCTTTCTGGTCAGCAGCACCTTACCATCGGTCTCCACCACCCGAAGGATGTCGGGGCAGGCGTCAGGGACAATCATTTCCAGGGTTTCCTCGGTTCGAAGGGTCGTGTCCAGCAGGGCATCGAAGCCGTTCATCTGCGTCCTGTCCAGTTCAAATTCCATACGCATACACTCCTTGTATGGGCATCCTGCCCCGTTCTTCTGTGAATCTATATGTACAAGGTCTGCCCGGTATGTCTCCCCTGACCTTAACAATTTTTGTGCCCTGCGGCAGAGGACCGCAGGGCACAGCTTTGAATTATTTTACCTTGAATATGGTTTTCAGAAGTCCCCGCAAGGCTTTGGGAGATTTTACCACCACAATTTTCATCCCTGCCCACCTCCTTCCAGCAGACCCTTAATATAGTCCTTTCCCTTGTAACCCAGAGCTACCCCCAGCCCCAGTGTAACAATGCTGGCGGGTGCCAACAACAGCGCCATGCCTCCGGTACAGACTGCTGCCAAAGCCAGATGGCCCTTCATCTCCTCAGACAACAAAAAAGCCGCCTCCTTCCGCTTCTGGATATTCCAGTATACGAAAGGAGGCCACTTTCTGTGAAAAACAAGGTTTTTACTATTTAGACTTGGCCCCATCGAGGCCTTTTCTTCGCCATTCGGGAATTTCTTTTGCCTGCTGATAAAGGCGGATATAACTATCATGCCGGGTCTGTGCTATCTCTCCTCTGGCAACAGCCTCCAATATGGCACAGCCCTTTTCCTTCATATGGACACAATCCAAAAACCGGCATTTTTCCAGATAGGGGGTAAATTCCCGGAAAGCATACTGCAGTTCCTCTGGAACATAGTCGGGTTCCTCCTCAAAAGAAGCAAACCCCGGAGTGTCTGCCACCACTGTTCCATTTTTCAAGCGAAATAATTCCACATGGCGAGTAGTATGCCGCCCCCGGCCCAGTTTTTCGCTCACATCACCCACTTGAAGATCAAAGTCCGGCTCCAGAGCGTTAAGGATACTGGATTTCCCTACTCCGGAATTTCCTGTAAAGGCGCATACCTTTCCGGAAATAAGACTGAAAAGTTCTTCCAACCCCTCTCCTGTCTCCGCACTGACCCGGAGGGTTGGAAACCCGGCGGCGGTATATGTCTCATATAGCACCTGGGGCTGTTCCAGGTCCCACTTATTGAAACAAATCACACATTCGCAGCCCTGGCGTTCTGCTACTGCTACCACCCGGTCAATAAGAAACGGGTCGGTAACCGGCGTAGCTCCAGAAGCGACGATAACCAAATCATCAATGTTAGCAACCGCAGGCCGCCAAAACTCATTTTTTCGGGGCAGGATGGCGTCAACTGTACCTGTGCCGTCAATCTGGGCAGTAACTTTCACCCGGTCCCCCACCAGAGGCGAGACCTTTTCGTGGCGAAATTTCCCCCTGGCCCGACAGGTCACAGTCTGTCCATCACAATCTACATAGTAGAACCCAGAAAGAGCCTTAAAAATAATCCCTTCCATCAGGTCCCAAAATCCTCGGAATAATCCTTTGCGGGAACGCCGTCCAAGTAGACCACAATCTGCTGTACGCCGCTGGCCTCCACAGTAAACCGGGCCATTCGCAACCGGGTCTCCACCACCTGGTCATGGACTTGCTCCACACCGCCCACAGTGACCCGGACAGTAACCGTTTCCCTGTCATTGGGAAGATTCACCGTCACATCCTTTCTGCTGGTGCGGACTGCCGGAGCTGAAGGTTCCGCTGTCGCTATCGGAGTCGGGGTAGGTGTGGGTACAGCGCTCGCATCAGGGCCGGGAATATCCGTCATCTCAGGTGGGTCTACGGTCACAATTCCGGTACTGACCTCTAGGTCTATAGCTGTGTCCTCCATCACGATGGTATACACCGGTACACTCTGTGAGCATACCTTCCCCTCCTCCACCGAATCACTGGGAACTTTCTTTACTCTTCCCACCCGGAGGCCCATGTCTGTCAGGGCCTTGGTAGCTTCCTCAAGAGTCATGTTGGTCACAGGAATCATGGGAACCTCCTGGAGCTTCCTTCCCTGGCTCACTACAATAATGACCTCCTGGCCTGCCTCCACCGACTCATTCTTGGCAGGAGTCTGAGACATCACATTCCCCTTGGTAACGGATTCAGAATAATCCGTCTCCACCTTGGGGACTAACCCCAATGCCCGCAGAGTGGGCTCTGCTACCCGCTGGTCCAGATTATAGACGTCCGGCATTTTCAGTCCCTCACTTCCGGAACTGATTTCCACCGTAATCGTTTGGCCGCCCTCTTTTACAAGATCCTCCGCCTTGGGACTCTGGCTTACAATGAGACCGGCTTCAACCGTTTCACTGGTCACATGACGGCCCTCTACTACAGTGAAGCCGTTGTCTACGACCTCAGGTAACGTTTGCGCTTCCTCCAGGGTATATCCCAGCACACTGGGAACTGTGTAGACCTCGCCTGGGTCCATCATGCCGCTGAATACGTTGGTCCAAAGAAAAACACCCACTCCTACCAGACATAGAATCACAGCCGCTACTACTACCAGAAATCCTATGCCGCTGCCGCCCTCATCATAGTCCTCATCGTCCTCCTCCGGCTCAGGGCGGGGACGCCGCTTAACAGGCTTCTCCTCTTTTCCTCCGCCCTTCCCTAGCTTGGGCAGCTTACCGGACTTACCAGACCTTCCGCTTTTAGAGGTCTCATACCGTTCCGTGTGGGCAGGACGGACATGCACGGTCTGAGGGGAGTTGGCGCCAATGGGTTGTGTGGGTTCATCCCCCTCCACTGGCAAAAGGTCCTCGGGGGAATAGTCAAAACTGATATTAGGATTTTTCCGGAACTCCTCTAAATCCACCAGCATAGCATCGGCAGAGACATACCGCTTTTCCACAGAGGAGGCCATGGCCTTCATGGTAATCTCCTCCATAGCCTCCGGAATGGAAGGGTCCAACTCCCGGGGAGACAATGGTATGGAATTGATGTGCTGGATAGCGACTGCCACAGGGGAATCCCCCTCATATGGCAGACGGCCTGTCAGCATCTCATAGAGCACCACACCCGCCGAGTATATGTCGCTCCGTGCATCAACCCGACTGCCGCGGGCCTGTTCGGGGGATATATAGTGGACAGAACCAAGTGCCTCCTGTGTCATGGTGTTCTGAGTAGAGGACATGAGGCGGGCAATGCCGAAATCAGCCACCTTTACACTGCCGTCCCTGAGAATCATAATGTTGTGGGGTTTAATATCCCGGTGGATAATTCCCCGGCTATGGGCGTGGGAAAGACCCTTCATAATTTGGGTGCTGAAATGGAGAGCCTCCTTCCAGCTCAGTTTACCACCCCGCTTTTGCATATATTGCTTGAGCGTAATGCCCTCAATCAGCTCCATGACAATATAGTCCGGCTCTGCCTCGTCCTCAGACCTGGAAACGTCATAGATTGCCACAATATTGGGGTGAGAAAGCATGGCAACAGCCTGGGATTCCTCCCGGAACCGGCGGCGGAACTCCTCATCGTGGGCAAGATCCTCCTTGAGAATCTTGATCGCTACAAACCGGTTCAGCCTATGGCACTTTGCCTTATAAACCACCGCCATACCTCCGGAACCGATGCGCTCCAATATTTCATATCTTTTTCCGAGGAACTTCCCTATGTACTGATCCATAGTTCATTCCCTCCCTTATACCTGTTGAATAAGGACAACCGTCACGTTGTCCGGAGCCCCACGGGACAGGGCAATTTCCAGCATCCGCTGGCAGCAGCTCTCTGGCGCTCCTCCGTATAAGGCCTCGTAGAGAAGCTCCTGATCGGTAAGTACGTTTGACAGGCCGTCGCTACAAAGGAGCAAAAATTCTCCTGCTTTCATCTGTAATTCATAGAGGTCTGTCCGAGCCTCCGGCTCAGCTCCCAGAGCGCGGGTGATAAGATTCTTCTGAGGATGGCTCCGAGCCTCCTCCGGGGTAAGTTCCCCCCGGTGGACCAAGTCCTCCACCACCGAGTGGTCTCGGGTTACCTTAGTCACACCCTCCTCACCCAGCAAATATGCCCGGCTGTCCCCAATGTTGAGAATATATGCCTTCTGTCCGGAGAGGATTAAGCCTACCATTGTGGTTCCCATGCCACGGCAGTCCTCATCCTGCTCTGCGCGAAGGCAAACCGCCTCGTTCGCAAGCGCCGCCGCCTGTGTCAAATGCTCTTGAGGGACCTGAAGCAGAAGCTCCCGGGGAAGTTCTTCCAAATAGGTGGAAGCAGCTTTCACTGCCAGAGAACTTGCCACATTACCCGCGCGGGCGCCGCCCATACCGTCACAAACTATGGCGACCACCAAGTCATCTCCGGCAGCCTTTAAGTAATAAGAATCCTGGTTTTGGGAGCGTACCGCGCCCTTGTCTGTGATGCCCCACGCATAGATCATGGCTTCTCATCCTCCATCTGCTTGCGCCGCAATTGTCCGCAGGAGGCGTCAATGTCTCCGCCCAGCTTCCGTCGGACAGTGGCGGTCACGCCTTGCCGCTCTAGCCTTGCTTGAAACTCCTGAACTCGTCTGCTGGGCTTGAAGGGACTCTCCGCCACCTCGTTAAGGGGGATCAAATTCACATGGCCTGGCATACCCTTCAAGTACTTTACCAGAAGGTCAGCCTGCCAGTCGAAATCATTTATCCCGTCAATCATGGCGTATTCATAGGAAATACGCCGCCCAGTGGTCTCAAAATACCGCTTACAGGTCTTAAAAAGCCGTTCAACCCCCACGCTTCGGTTCACAGGCATAATCTTACTTCGAGTATCATCATCCGGGGCATGCAGAGAAACCGATAGAGTTAATTGTAACTGATGTTGGGCCAGTTTGTCAATTTTCTCAACCAAGCCGCAGGTAGACAGGGAAATATGCCGCATTCCGATGTTCATTCCCTCTGGGCTGTTCACCAGCTCCAGAAAGCGGAGGACCGTATCAAAATTGTCCAGCGGCTCTCCGATTCCCATGAGGACAATATTTGAAATCTCCTCACCGGAATCCAGCTGGGTAAACAGCACCTGGTCCAGCATTTCAGATGGTGTTAAGTCTCTTACCTTGCCCCCAATTGTAGATGCACAAAAAGCGCAGCCCATCCGACAACCTACCTGAGAGGAGATACAGACAGTATTCCCATGGTGATACCGCATCAAAACGGTTTCTACACAATTGTCGTCTCTCAGCCTCCAGAGGTATTTGATTGTGCCGTCCTGCCGGGAAACCTGCTTACGCTCTACCTTTGGCACCGTAATAAAGCAATTCTCAGTTAACTTTTCCCGCAGAGGCTTTGAAAGGTTTGTCATATCCTCAAAGGAGACTGCCCCCCGGTGAAGCCATTGATAGACCTGCTTGCCCCGAAATGCCGGTTCCCCCAGCTCCTTCATAAAGGCAGTCATTTCCTCCAAATTCATGGATTTCAGGTCTCGCAAGCAGATTGCCTCCCTTCTATACCTTACGTCGGAGTTTTGCAATAAAAAACCCGTCCGTGCCATGGCAGTGCGGCCAAAGGGTCACCATACCCCTGGTCTGACCAACAGGACCCGGCAAAGTAAAGGGTTCTAATGTAAAGTCTCTATCCTTTTCAATAAACCAGGTTACGATATCCTCATTCTCCCGCCGAAGAAGGGTGCAGGTGGCATATAGCAGCACTCCACCCGGGTGAACATAGCGGGACACATTAGATAAAATATCCCGCTGAACGGCAGGCAATCCCTCCAGGGGAATCGGGTCCTTATACCGAATATCCGGCTTTTTACGAATGATACCAAGCCCGGAGCATGGCACGTCGGCAATAACCAAATCAAACCGGTTTTCCATGGTTGGATCAAACCTTCTGCCATCCATGACGGCAGTGGTAATACAGTCCGCCCTCAATCGCTTGGCTCCGGTATCGATCAGCTTCTGTTTGTGTGGATGAAGGTCACAGGACAGGATACTTCCCCGGCTCTCCATTTGAATAGCCGCAGCAAAGGATTTTCCGCCTGGAGCGGCACACGCATCCAAAATCTCCATCCCGGGCTCCGCCCCTGCCGCCAATACAGCCAAACGGGCAGCAGCATCCTGAACGTAGAAACGGCCCTCCTGAAAGGCGTACAGCTCCTCCAGGTTCCCTGTGCCCTCCAATTCCAAACAATCCGGTAGCCACGGGTGAGGAGTTGCGGTAATGCCCGCTTTGGTCAGTTCCTCAGTCAAAGCCAGTTGCGTAGTTACCAGTGTATTCACCTGTGCCTGGATAGGCGGTTGGGCATTATTCGCCGCCAGCAAAGCTTCCGTTTCCTTCAAGGAGAGCATACAGGAAAACTCCTTTACAAGCCAATCAGGGTGACTGTAACGGACCGACAACTCCTCCGGCTGGGGAAGGCCTTCTCCCCTGCCTCTATCAAAGGCCCGGAGAACAGCGTTCACCAGAGCGGAAGCCCTGGGATTCCTAGAATACTTCTTTGCTAGGACCACTGATTCATTAACGGCGGCATGAACGGGTACCCGGTCCAGGAAAAGGAGCTGGTAAATTCCCAGCCGTAGGCAGTCCCGAACAGCAGGCTCCAGCTTTTCCGGCGGAGTGGTGGATAGGCGGGAAATATGCCAGTCCAGCAGCATTTGGTTTTGGAGAACGCCAAAGGCCAATCTGGTACAGAACCCCGCGTCCCGGCCGGAAAGCCCCTCCCTACGAATGGCGTTGCGAAGGTAACCATCGGACCAAGCTCCCTGCTTCTCTCCTGCCAACAGGCATTTGAGAGCCACCTCTCGAGCGGAAGCGCCCATCAAAGGGGATTCCCCACTTCTATGGGATGGCCCCGGAGATAGTCCGCTGCGCCCATCCGTTTGCTGCCGTCGGGTTGGAGTTCCTTAATACGCAGCGCTCCCTCTCCACAGGCTACCAATAAGCCGTTTTTCCCTGCCTCCAAAACCGTTCCCGGCATTCCCTTCTTCTCCTCTACGGCTGTCAGAAATACCTTACAGCGCACACCGCCCACCTGAGCGGTAGCGGCAGGCCAGGGGAGCAGTCCCCGGACTTGATCGTGAAGGGTCCAGGCGGGCTTTGTAAAATCCAGAGGGGACAGCTCCTTAGTCAACATAGGGGCCAAAGTGACCGCTCCCTCATCCTGAGGAGTACGGGAAGCTATTCCCATTTCCAGCACCGCCACAGCCTCCACCAGCAGCTTCCCTCCCAACTTTGCTAAACGGGTAGTAAGGATTGGCGCCGTCTCATCGGAACCAATGGGCGTCGTAACCTGTGAAATCACATCTCCCGCGTCCAGCGTCTCCACCATATGCATAATGGTGACCCCTGTCTCCTTATCTCCATTGAGAATAGCCCAGTGAATGGGGGCAGCTCCCCGGTACTTGGGTAAAAGGGACGAATGAACATTGATACAGCCCATGGGAGGACAGTCCAAAATATCCTGAGGCAAGATGCGCCCATAGGCTGCCACTACAATGAGGTCAGGGGCCAGCTTCCGAATCAGAGTCAGGGCTGTACCATCTCGCAGCTTCACGGGCTGAAATACAGAAATTCCATGCGCCAGAGCACACTCTTTAACCGGGGGCTGCTGAAGCTTATTTTGGTGCCGACCTACCGGCTTATCCGGTTGGCAGAATACGCCGCAGATTGTGTGTCCAGCGGCAATAAGGGCCTCCAGAGAGGGGACGGCAAATTCAGGGGTTCCCATGAACAGGATTCTCACGACTGCTTCCCCTTTCTCTCTTTCTCCGCCTCCTCCATGATTCGTTCCACTTCCTCATTGGAGTAAATACGGTCCACGCGCTCAATGAATACGTGCCCTTCCAAATGTTCCAGCTCATGGCAGAAGCACCGGGCCACAATCTTCTCTCCTTCAGTTTCAAACCAGTTTCCCTTTCGGTCTTGGGCCTTTACACGAACCCTCGCAGGCCGCTTCACATAGCCCCACTGTCCGGGAAGGGACAGGCAACCCTCCAGGCCATCCTGCTCCCCCTCCTGGAAAACTATTTCTGGGTTAACCAGCTCTATCAGCTCCTCATCGCCTCCATACAGCACTACCACGCGGCGAAGAATACCAATCTGGGGTGCGGCAAGTCCGGCTCCGCCGGCGTTTTCCAGTGTTTGGCGCATATCATCAATGAGAGTGGCCAGTTTTTCGTCAAACTGGGTCACAGAATGGCACTTTTTATGAAGTGCCGGATCCCGGTCGGTCAATATCTCTCGAATGGCCATGATGGTTCCTCCTTATCCGTTCATAGGGTCCACATCGGCATTAATGGAAACTCCCCGGTTCCTTTTATCTGCCTGGGCACAGCGTACCAGGTGCGCCACCAACTCCCGCATGGGATGGATGTTTTGGGCCATCAGCATCAAGCGATAGCGGTAGCGGTTGTTTACCTTGGCAATGGCAGCGGGCACCGGACCAAGCACCTGGCAGGAAAGGCTCTGGTAGGCAGGCTGACACAGCCACTGGCACAGGGTCTCCCGCAAAAAGGCGCTGACCCGCAAGGCTTGTCCCTCCTCTGAACCCGATACATGAATCACAAAAAAAGATACGAATGGCGGGCAGCTCCGCAAACGGCGAAGACCAATTTCCTCTGCATAAAAATGGTCGTAATCCTGCCTTGCGGCAGCCAAAATCACATCATTTTCCGGGGTATAGGTCTGAATAATGGCCCGGCCCTCCTTGCTCCCCCGCCCGGCCCGACCCACTACTTGGGTAATGAGAGAAAAGGTCCGCTCTCCCGCCCGGTAGTCGTCCAAATATAACCCCTGGTCGGCAGAAATGACCCCCACGAGGGTCACATTTTCAAAGTCAAGTCCTTTAGCCACCATCTGCGTCCCCACCAAAATGGGGACCTTCTCCTCCCGGAACCGGGCGAGTATTTTTTCATGAGAACGGCTGGCGGTAGTAGTATCCGCATCCATTCGCATGACCTCCACGCCGGGAAACCGCTGGAGAAGGGCCTCCTCCACCCGCTGGGTCCCCACTCCTACATATTCCAGCGCCCCACCGCATTCCGGGCAAGCGTCCGGCAGAGGCTCCGAATGCCCACAGTGGTGACACATCAGCCTCCGGTTGGCGGAGTGATAGGTCAGATAGGCTGAGCAGCGGGGACAGGAAGGCACCTGCCCACAGGAAACGCAGGTCACCATGGGGCTGGCCCCACGGCGGTTGAGGAACAGAATGCTCTGCTCTCCCCGCTCCAAATTTTCTTCCAACGCCTGAACCAAAGGATAGCTCAGTGGGGTTGGATTTCCTGCCCGCAGCTCCTCTTTCATATCCGCCAGATACACTTTCGGCAGCACTTTGGCGTTATATCTGTGAGGCAGGGTAAACAGATGGTAGTCTCCCTGCTTTGCGTGGTACATGGTTTCCACCGAGGGCGTAGCTGACCCTAATACCAGCAAGGCCCCATTCTGACTAGCCCGGTATTTCGCCACATCGCGTGCATGATAACAGGGCACATTTTCCGACTTGTAGCTTCCCTCCTGCTCCTCATCCAAGATAATAAGGCCCAGATTTTCCAAGGGAGCAAAAATAGCTGACCGGGTGCCGATGACCACGCGGGCTTTCCCCGCTCTGGCCCGTTTCCACTCGTCATACCGCTCCCCCGCAGGGAGGGAGCTATGCAGCACAGCTACCTCCTCCCCAAAGTGAGAGGTAAAAATAGCCATAAGCTGGGGAGTCAGGGCAATTTCCGGCACCAGTGTGAGAGCTGTGCGTCCCCGCTTCAGAGTTTCTTGGATAAGACGCAGGTACACCTGCGTTTTGCCGCTGCCCGTAATACCGTACAACAGGGCTACAGCGGCCGCCCCTCTCTCCTCCAGGGCATCCAGCCCTTCAAAAGCGGTCTGCTGCTCTGTATTCAGGTGGATGGGACCTGCCTTTTCAACTGGCCCGACCTCACCTCTACGATAGGCTTCCCGCTCCTCAATGGTCACAAGGCCGCTCTTTTCCAGCGACTTCAAGGTGGCGTTGGTTGCCCCGGTAAAATAGCAGATTTCTTTTGCTGCCCCCTCGCCAATACCAGAGAGCAGCTCCACCACAGAATAGCGCAATGGACCAGTCTTTCGTTTGGGAGCCAACTGCGCCAAGGCCTCCTCCGCTGGGACAGCCAGGGAAACCCATTTTTCCACCTTATCTCCTACTCCCCGCTCCGCACTGGTGGTCAGAGTCAGAACTCCCTTCTCCACCAGAGAACGAAGCGCGGGACCAGGGTCCTTTGCTCCGAAAGCTTCCCGAATATGGACTTTCTCCAGGCCATGGAGTTGAGAGGCAATCATTTCTATTAACTGCCGCTCTGGCTTAGAGTGGCCCGCCACTCCCATGGCCATTTCCTTATCCACCCCATCTGCCAGTTGATAGCAGTCCCTGAGGGAATAGTAGAGTCCTGCCGGTAACATAGCCCGTGCCGCATCGTAGACAGTACAGAACCAACGTTCCCGAATCCACAGGGCCAAGCGAATCCCCTCTGCATTCAATACAGGCTCCTCATCCAGACGGGTAAAAATGGGTTTTAACGGTTTTTCCTGTATTTCCGGCGTTTCTCGCTCCTCTACCGCCAGTACCAACCCCTCCACACGTCGGTTACCTCGTCCAAAGGGAACGATGACCCGAACTCCGGGGGGTAGGGGATCAAACTCAGCAGGAATCAGATAGTCATAGGGCCGGTCAATCGCAAAGGTTGCCGCCGATAAAACGATCTTAGCAATCCATACTGACATTCCTGCCTCTCCCTTCCCCGAAAAACAAGCGCCTGGGCCGCGCCCGGCGCTTATCTTTTTCATTCGTCTCCGAGCTTAACCTCGCCCGCAGCTATTTTTTGCAGGGCCAGGGTCACTGGCTTCTCATTGAGGGGATACCCTTCGTCCTCCGCCTGACTGGCAATCTGGCGGGCCTCATGAGCCACCACATTCACCAGCTTATAGCGGCTGGGGACCTGGTTCAGCAGCTTCTTCATCGGAGGGTCCAGCATCATAGGTCATCAAACTCCTTCCATCCATTCCTTGCGGTATTTAGTGCGGCAGCCCTCCGCCGTCAATATTGCCATGATCTCACTGGCGGCATGGGGCACCTTATCATTCACAACTAAATAATCATAGTTGGGAATTTCCTTCCATTCCTCCCGGGCCTTTTGTAGGCGGCCCTGAATGGCCTCCTCACCGTCGGTGTGCCGACCGTGCAAACGGCGGGAAAGCTCCTCAAAGGAGGGGGGAATAATAAAAATCAGCACAGCATCGGGACACTTCTCCCGGACCTTGGCTGCTCCTTGGACCTCAATGTCCAGCAGCACATCCGTACCCGCCTCCAGCTTCTCTTGAATGAGCTTCAGGGATGTTCCATAGTAGTTATCTACATACCGGGCATACTCTAAAAACTCGTCCCGGCGAATCATTTCCTCAAAGGTATCCTTAGAGATAAAATAATAATTCACTCCGTCCGCCTCGCCCACACGGGGCTGACGGGTAGTAAAGGAAACAGAAAAGTACATATCCGGACATTCACTTAAAAGCTCAGCGATTACCGTGCTCTTTCCCACCCCAGAGGGACCGGAGAGCACAATAAGCTGCCCCCGCTGTTTCTTTGGCGTCATGTGAGTTCCTCCTCACTGGTCTCTGTCTCTTTTCCTCCCATCCGGGCTGATACAGTCTCCGGCTGGAGGGCAGAGAGGACAATGTGTCCGCTGTCCATAATGAGTACCGCTCTGGTCTTGCGCCCATAAGTAGCGTCAATCAGATTCCCCGCCTCCCTGACCTCCTGAATCATTCTCTTTACGGGAGCGGAATCGGGACCAATCACAGAAATCAGCCGCTCGGCAGAAACCATATTGCCAAAGCCGATATTCACCAGCTTCATCCCCGCCCCTCCTTCTTACTCATTCGATGTTCTGGACCTGCTCCCGGATTTTCTCAATCTCCGCCTTGATGTCCACCACGATACGGGAGGTCTCGACGTCGTTACACTTGGAGCCAATCGTGTTGGCCTCCCGGTTAAACTCCTGAATCAGGAAGTCCAACTTCCGGCCAATGGCCCCTCCCTGGGCCAGCATTTCATGGAGCTGGGAGAGATGGGAACGGAGACGCACCGTCTCCTCATCCACCGCTACCTTGTCCGCATAGATAGCTGCCTCAGTAAGAATGCGGTTCTCATCAATCTGCGTGCTGTCCAGCACCTCTTGGAGCTTTGCAGTAAGCTTTGCCCGGTAGTCCGCCACAATGCCGGGAGCACGCTCCTCCACCTTAGAAAGTAGGGCTGAAATGGTCTCTGCCCTGGCAAGTATGTCCTCCGCCAGCTTTTGTCCCTCGGTTTCCCGCATGCCGACATGGTTACCGAGCGCTTCTTCCGCCACAGCGCAAAGATCGGCAGCGATGGTTTCCAGGTTCTCCTCCGCCTTGGTAATAGTAAGCACATCGGGCAGACGGGCCAAGTCGCTCACATCATAATCATACCTTGCTGCACCACCGGACAGTTTCTTTAGCTGTTCCAACGCCTCAATATAGCTTTTTGCCAAAGGTTCGTTGACAGCTACCACCGTTTCCTCCACCCCATTGGACTCAACCGTGATAAATACGTCCACCTTGCCTCGGCCCACATTCTTCTGCACCAGGCTCTTAATGGCATCCTCTGCAAAGATGAAAGCCCGGGGCATCTTCACCGTGCAGTCCAGATATCGGTTATTGACACTGCGAAGCTCCACCGTAATGTCCCGCCCATTTCGGGATTGTTTGGCCCTTCCGTAACCGGTCATGCTTCTAACCACTGGCTCCGCTTCCTTTCAAACTGAAAAATTATACCACAAACAGGAAACTTTGAAAACCCCGTTCTTTAGCAACAGGGTCCTCCCCAAGGTGTGCACATACTGATGCACAGATAGGTGGTGCAGGGGTCGCATCCAGTGGAGGCATACCCCGCGGGACGGTATCGGGTCCCCCCCTGCTGCATCATGGACATGGCCTGACGGTACTCCGGGTTCCCTGGGTCCATAGCACAGGCGGTCTGAAAATGCTGGCTTGCCTCGTCCAGCCATCCCTTACGATAGGCCAAGTAGCCATACAGAAAATGCCATTCGGCGTTCTGCTGAGAGGCGGCGCGGAGAAGCTGCTCCGCACGGCTCAAATCTCCTACATTGATACACTGGCGCACTTGGACAAAAATTTCATTGCCAGACGCCTGTTGTTGATAGGCATATTGACTCTGGTACCGCTGCTGCTGGGCACTGTCGTAGCCCGACTGCCCACTGCCTCCGGACCGGGTACGGGTAATGGTGTCGTAAGCCTCGTTAATCTCTTTCATCTTTTCTTCCGCCAGATCTGCCAAGGGGTTATCCTGATAATTGTCAGGATGGTACTTCCGGGCCAGTTCCCGGTATGCCCGCTTGACCTCGTCGTCACTGGCGGTAGGGTCCACGCCCAATACGCTGTATGGATCGTTCATCCGTTGTTTCTCCTACGTTTCTTTTGATACTCCCGCCACTTCCCCGCAAAAACCAGCTCTTCCACAGCAGGGAGGCCGTTGTATAAAATATTTTCTGTCACTTCGCTCCATGGATTGACGGGCAATAGCTGAAATGCCGCTCCCGCCAAAGCTAAGGAATGATCCATAGTATGGCGAAGATAGGTCTTGTCCTCCGGCCTCCAGGCCGGGAATCGGGCCGTCACGGGGTTGTAGCGCCCCGCCTTCTTGTCTTCAGTCAAATCATCCACAGCGTCAACCAGATAAATCCAACGCCCCAAGTGATAAAGAAGCAGCTGACGGGGCCTGTCCAAAATCTCCTCATTCACTGCGGGCGATGCTGCCTGCAAAAGCCGGGCAAAACAGTCGGCCGTATGATCAATCGAGGGGCTTTTCTCTTTCTCCAGTTCCCGTAGCTCCGCCAATAACTTGGTTGTACTGTTGTCAAAATCCGGGTGTCGGGCTTTGGCCTTACGGTAACTAGGACTCAACAACAGGCAAAGAAGACTCGCTCCAAGCCGGGGCCAGAAGCCGCCGTCCACTATGGCATCCCGTAGCTTCCACCAGGTCAGAATCACGCTCTCCCCGGCGGCAATTTCCATCCAATCGCCGCCTTCGCAGGTAGCCTTTCCTTTCCATGGATGGAGGGGACATTTCCTACATTCCGCCTTGCCTGTCCCCTTCTCCGGAGCCAACAGCAAGGCAAGAAATACAAAATCGTAGTTCAGGAACAGCCGGGGAATGGCTCCATATTGCTCCTTCAGCGTATGGCACAGGCCGCAGTAGGCCGCCTCATAACCCCTTTGAGCCTCCGGCGGGAGGGTATCCTCCCGTGCCCGCACATAACCAAACATCCTCGATTCCGCCTACGATAGACTACCGTCGGGTGATGGACACTACGATATTGTAGTCGCCCACCACACCCACATCATTCCTGCCATTCAAGTAGACCTTCACGGGAATGGTCTGGGTTCCGGTTGCAGATACTGCATTCTCCAAATCTGCCACAATCAGGATTTGGGAGGCAGTCACCGTCTCCACCGCCTCCGCCGCGCCCCGAATCTGCACCTGCCGGGTTTGGGTCACCGCATCAGCGGTATAGCCCTCTGGACAATGGATCAGCTCAATACTATCTACTTCCAGCGTAGCCGTGGTAAGTCCCTCTACGGAAAGGGTCACAGTAGCCTCGGCAACGCCGCTCACGTTGGTAAGCTCAGAGGTCAGAGAAATGGGGAAGCTCAATGTGTCGCTACCCAACACCTTGGCAAGGTCAATGTTGCCCAGGGAAATTTCCTTCAATGGCTCCAAATCAGCGGAAGCGCCGGACACCATAATGCTCTTGGGCTCAATGTCCACCTCTACATTTTTCTCGGTGGCTCCACCGCCGGGAATAATATTGACAGTAAGAGGCACTTCCTTAAGCTGGAACACAGGCAAGATTGTCCGTACCAGGGATGCGCTGGTTTCCAGCCCCGCCGGGTTCATCTCGTCCCCGGTAAAGGTAATAAAGGTATAAGGCAAATCCCCGCTATATGTCTCGGACATATCCTCCTGATCCAACGTCACCAAGGCATAGTCAATCTGATTTACCACTGCTTCTTCTCCCCGAATCTCCAGGGTCTCCGGGTCAAAATGGAACTCTCCGGCCTGATAGCTCTCCGCCACACTACCCGTAACTGTACCCCGGATAGGGATGGTACGGGTCGCCTGCCGAACCACTGTATAGGCCACCGTCTGCGGATACCGGTCTGTAATAGCCAGTGAACTGGCGGAAACAGAAGCCGGAAGATTAAAGGAAACCTGATATTCGTTGGAGTACTGCCCTGGCTGGGTAATGGAGGAAACGTCCACCGTAATAGACACCGTATCAGCAGAAAGAGCCAGCAGTGCGTTCCGTTTACCAGTCACATTGAGGGTAACAGTCTGGTTCATGCCGTTGACAATCATCAGTCCCCGGCTCTCCAACACGTCAGTGCCCACAAAGGCCACAGGCAGGTTCCGTACCGGCCCAGAGCTGTCCGGGTTCAGTACTCCCACTACATAAGCCCATAGTCCAATGGCAATGAGGACGGAGACAACCATATAGAGACCCTTATTTTTTGTCTGTCTCTCCATCCTTTGACCCCTCTTTCTTGCCCGGGAACAGGGCAGACAGCTTATTGAATATGGAGGTTTCCTCCTCCTTTTTCTCCGGAAGCAACTCGTTGCGAAGCAACCGCTCTAAAGTTTCCGGAGCCAGATGCCGCTTGAGCATCCCGCCCACAGCCACCGAGATAGAGCCTGTCTCCTCTGAAACAATAGCCACTACCGCGTCGGTCTGCTCGCTGGCGCCGATGCCCGCCCTGTGGCGCATCCCAAGTTCCTTGGACAGATTTACATTCCCCGACATGGGAAGCATACATCCTGCCCCTACGATACGCCCATCGCGAACGATAACCGCTCCATCGTGGAGGGGCGCCTTGTTCCAGAAAATATTCTTCAAAAGCTCACTGTTAACCACAGTGTCCAACCTTGTTCCTGTACGGATAGCCTCATCTAACATATTGTTCCGCTCAAAAACCATGAGCGCTCCCGTCTTGCTTTTGGAAAGCTCCGCATAAGCCTCTACCGTCTGGGTGATAGCGCCGTCCAGTTCGTCGGAGGCAGCCTGCCGTCCCCCGGAAAACACCTTACCGATACGGCTGCTGCCCACCTGCTCCAGTAACTTCCGAAGCTCCGGCTGAAAGAGGATTACCAAGGCCAGCACTCCCACCTCCAACGCCCGGTTCAGCATCCAGCTTACAGTGTAGAGATGGCCCAGATTAGATAAAACCAGAGCCGCCAGCAGCAGCAGAATGCCCTTTGCCACTTTTCCCGAATTGGTGGAACGGATTAACTCAATAAGCTTATAGATAAGGAAGGCCACGATGGCAATGTCAATGATATCGGTAATGGCAATCATCCCAAAATTGGAAAATATCCGCTCTGCCGCCGCAATCACTCGTTCCATCCTGCTCCCTCCCTCTTTTCGGATTACTTCCCATTTTTCCTGTGAAGGGTATTTCCCCACAATTGTAATTATTATACTTGATTTGCGTCCCATGTGCAAGGGAGATAATCGTTAATTTTTCCTGAATTTCTGCTCTTTTCCTCCCCATAGCCTGTCCTTTTTCATATTGTAAGAAAAGGGCCCTCTCGCGAGGTCCCTTTTCCTTTTATTTTGTCAGCCCGGAAACCTCCCGGACTAGAGTCCGTACATCGGCAGAAGTGTTAAAGTCAGAAAAGCTGACCCGCACAGTTCCCTTCTCCTCCGTACCTGCGCTCTGGTGAGCAAAAGGAGCGCAATGAAGACCGGCCCGGACAGCCACATTTCTCTGTCCCAGTTGCTCCCCTACATCCTCGCAATCCAATTTCTCCACCTGGAAGGAGAGCACCCCAACCTGAACGGATAAGTCCTCGGCAGAATAGACGGTAACACCAGGGAGAGCGGAAAGGCTTCCGGCTGCCTGTCGGGTCAGCTCCCGCTCCCGGCGGAGGATATCTCTCTCTCCCCGCTTTATCACATACCGGATACCCTCCAAAAGTCCCGCTACACCCGGAACATTGTGAGTTCCCGCCTCCAAGCGGTCCGGTAGGAAATCCGGCATCTCCTGTTGGGCAGAAAGGCTCCCCGTTCCCCCCTCCAAAAGAGTTGCTGTGTCCTGCTCCCCACCACATAGCAGCAGTCCCGTACCCTGAGGTCCATAAAGCCCCTTGTGTCCCGGCATTCCGATGAACGCACAGCCCAGTTCATCCATGTGAACAGGCAGCGTTCCGGCAGATTGGGAAGCATCCAGAATCATGGGCACCCCCCTCTCTCGGCACAGGCGGGCGATTTCCTCCACCGGAAGGATAAAGCCAAAGACATTTGACACATGGTTGCAGACTACACAAGTAACCTCCTCTGTAAGTTGCTGATCAAAGGCCGCCAACATGGCTTCCCGATCAAAGAGAGGCGACCGGGCCACCTTGATGCGGCAATTCAAAGCCGCCAGAGGCCTAGTAACGGCATTGTGTTCATAACCCGATACCAGCACCGTGTCTCCCGGCTTCACCACCGACTTAATGGCAAGGTTCAGGGCATGGGTAGCATTGAGGGTAAAAACGATATTTTCCAAGTCTTCCACATGAAACAACTCCGCCGCAGCTTGGCGGCATTGAAACACAGTCTCTGCCGCCAACATGGCAGGCCTATGCCCACCCCGTCCAGGCGAAGCCATCCGTTCCATGGCGGAAAGCACCGCCCGCCGGACAGCAAGCGGCTTTTGCAAGGTAGTGGCGGCGCTGTCTAAATAGGTCATCAGAGCAGCACCTCCTTATAGCTTCCGTCGCTGGCCATAATGAACACCCGTTTTGGGCTAAGCCCTGTGCGGGCCAGCACGATTAGGGCGTTTGCCAGATTCCGCTCCGATACCTTCACCGAGTGACTGCACCCCTCACCGTCAATGACCTTGGGGGAGCGAAGAATGTGGGCGGTGATACCTGCCCGCTCCAAAGCCATTTGGGTCCTCTGGGCATAGGTCAGGGATCGGCAGACAATTAAATAGTAAACCATTGAATGACCATTCCTTTCCAGAGCTTGAGAGAAATGGCCTCCCATCGGGAGAGGCAAAAACGCTCCTCTCACCGCATGATATGCAGTGAAGGAGCGTTTTGGAACATTATGGTGTTAGCTATCGGAGTACAAGACTTTTGCCTATTCTTCTCATTTATTCCGTTCCCCTATCAGGCATACCGCCTGAGCAGCAATCCCTTCTCCTCTGCCAGTGAAACCTAGATGCTCCTCAGTGGTGGCCTTTATGCTGACCTGGTCCAAGCCCACCTTTAGCCGTTGGGCCAGATTTTTCCGCATTTCTCCAACATAGGGAGCCAGCTTTGGGGCCTGAGCAATGACGGTCACATCCACATTCCCCACAAAATAACCGTTCACCTCCAAAAGCTGTACTACATGATCCAACAATTTCAGACTATCTGCCCCTGAATAAGCCGGGTCGTTGTCGGGAAACAAGCGCCCAATGTCCCCCAAAGCGCAGGCTCCAAGGAGAGCATCCATGAGTGCGTGGGTCAGCACATCAGCATCGGAATGGCCCAGAAGCCCCTTCTCCCAGGGAATTTCCACTCCACCCAGGATAAGTTTCCGTCCTGCTGTCAGTTTGTGTACATCATAGCCCTGTCCGATTCTCATTTAAACTCCCTGCCTCTCCAAAATTGCTTCCGCTACAGCCAAGTCCTCCGGAGTAGTAAGCTTGATGTTGTCATAAGAGCCCTCAGTAAGAAACACCGGCATCCCGATGCGCTCCACCGCAGAGCAATCGTCGGTAAGTTCCACTCTATCTTCAGCAGCTTTTTCCAGTGCACCCAAAATCAGGCCGTGCTCAAAAACCTGGGGGGTCTGGACAGCATAGAGTTCTGAACGGCTCAAAGCGCCCACCACCACGCCGTCCACAGCCCGCTTAATGGTATCCTTGACCGGCACGGCCGGAGCTACCGCTCCACGCTCTGCGGCCTTCTCAATGGCGGTATTGATAATATCTACCGTCACTAAGGGCCTGTCACCGTCATGGACGGCGATAAGTTCAGAGGATGGGTCCGCCTCCCGGATGCCTGCCAGTACAGAGGCAGAGCGGGTCTCTCCCCCTACCACAATTTTCCGCACCTTTGTAAGCGCTGCGTCCTTGCAAAGCTGCCCCAAGGGGACAATTGACTCCTCCCGAGCAGCAATAATGATTTCCGTAATGTAAACGCTGCTCTCCAGGGTCCGCAGAGTCCGCAAAAGTACAGGCATTTCCCCCAGAGAGAGAAACAGCTTATCCTCTCCCATTCGCAGAGAATGTCCTGCTGCAGGCACAACAGCGGTACAGGTCAGATTCGGACCTTTTTTCCGGCCCAGCAAACACTTTAGAAATCCCATAATCTATCTCCCTTTTCGTTTGGATAGCGGAAAAAGGAACCGAAACGGTTCCTTTTTCCGAATTTCTATCTTATTGTGCCAAGGCCATATCGATACGCCGCTCCACATCCTCATAGTTGGAGCCTTCTGACATGACAATCTCAGAAATCAGGATCTGCTTGGCGGAATGGAGCATTTTTCGCTCCCCAGTGGACAGCCCCCGCGCCCCATCCCGGAGCATCAGGGTTTTGACAACTCTGGCCACCTCCAATAGATTTCCGCTTTTCAGCCGAAGCATATTCTCCCGGTATCTTCGGTTCCAGTTGGGGTCCGCATCCGCCTGAATTCCGGGCAGGGCCTCGATGAGCCGATCAGCTTCCGCTGGGGTCATCACTGGGCGCATCCCTATCTCCGCGCTGTTCTCCGTGGGAACCATCACCAACATCCCGCCAACGGGTAGCTTTAAAATGTAATAATCCCGCACAACACCGTTGATTTTCCGTGTAGTGATCTCATCGATCACCCCTGCGCCGTGCATGGGATGGACGATCTTGTCCCCAACTTGAAACATGACTCCCTCCTATTCTCCACATCCTATTCTACCAGTTGTTATTATAGACCACATTTTCCCAAAATGCAAGAAAAAACGGTGCCATTTCCATAAGAAATGGCACCGTTTTTGAATTTTTGTCAGTTTTTACTCGCCAGAGGTCTCATCAGCGACCTCTGCTTCGGCAAAATCAGGAGCAACCTGAGTGGTTTCACCGTCTGCACTGGCTACCACAGTGTCCTCCTCACTGATGTCGGCGGGCTTCTGAGCCTCCTCAATCAGAGCACGGATAGACAGGGACACCTTCTTCTTATCGTAGTCGATGTCGGTGATCTTCACTTCCACTTCCTGGCCTTCACTAAGTGCATCACCAGGCTTCTCAATGCGGTGGTCCGCAATCTGGGAAATATGAATCAAGCCGTCTACGCCAGGAACCACCTCGGCAAAAGCGCCAAAGGTCATGAGCTTGACCACCTTTACAGTAGCGGTATCACCTACATGATACTTCTCTGTAAACTCGGCCCAAGGATCCTGACTCTTGTCCTTCATACCCAAAGAAATCTTCCGCTTCTCCGGATCAAAGGAGATAACATATACATCCACCTCGTCGCCGGGATTCACCACCTCGGAAGGATGCTTGATACGGCTCCAAGACAGCTCGGAAACATGGACCATGCCGTCCACTCCGCCAATGTCCACAAAGGCCCCATAAGAGGTAAGGGACTTGACCACGCCGTGATAGTGTTTGCCCTCCTCAATGGCATTCCAAACTTCAGCAGACTTCTCCGCCCGCTCCGCAGCAGTTACAGCCCGGATAGAGCCAACCACACGGCGGCGAGCCCGATTGACCTCGGTGATGCGGAGTCTGACCTTCTGCTTAAGAAGCTCGGTCAGCGGGGTATCACGGGGAACGCCGGTCTGAGAAGCAGGGATAAACACCCGTACACCCTTGATGCTGACCACTACGCCACCCTTGTTCTCCTCGGTGACAACGCCCTCCACAGTAGACTTGTCCTCACAGGCCTTCTCCACATCGTCCCAACTCTTGACAGAATCCAGACGCTTCTTGGACAGAGTGACAACGCCCTCGGCATCATTGACCCGGACTACAAAGACCTCAATTTCCTGACCAACCTTGACCAAATCTTCCACTTTGGCAGTGGGATCATCGGTCAACTCTGCCACCGGTATGTAACCGGCGTGCTTCGTGCCAAGATCCACATAGATCTCAGTGGGCGTAATAGCGGTAACAACGCCCATAACCTTCTCCCCCGTATGCAAAGTTTTGATCGACTTCTCCAGCAATTCGGCAAAGGATTCCTCGATCTCCATCATGTTTTCGTCGCTCATTTTGTCATATACCTCCTTTATGATCCACACAGGCGTTGATGCGCCAGCGGTGATCGCCACTTTGGCCCCTCTGTCAAATTGGGCCGGGTCCAGCTCGTCCGAATTTTCAATCCAAACAGTGTTGGGGCACAGCGCCTTACACAGCTCATAGAGCCGACGGGTGTTGGCGCTTTCCCGCCCTCCAATGACGACCACGGCGTCGTTTTGAGCGGCCAACTGCTGGGCTTCGGATTGCCGGGTACAGGTAGCATTACATATTGTATCAAAAATTTTGATATTTGTACACAGTTTTTTTGCGTTTTCCTTACAAATTTTCCAAACGGATTGTGTGCAGGTGGTTTGAGACACCATAGTAAAGGGCCTGTCTCTCTCCTCCGGGCGACTAAAAAAATATCTCTCCAGTTCCTCTCCATCCTTGAACAGCAAGGGTTCCAGGCTCCATCCCGCAATAGCCTGAACCTCCGGGTGACCCTCAGCGCCGATGATGATGACTCGCCGGTCCTCCTCTCCCGCCTGGCGAACCAACTTATGGATGCGTGAAACGTTGGGACAGGTGGTGTCCATAATGTCCACCCCCTGCTGCTCCAGAACCTCAAAGGTGGTTCTTCCCTCTCCATGGGAACGAAGGATCACCCGGCTTCCGGCCGGAGCTTCCTCTGGAGTATGGATCATGTTTACTCCCATATCCCGGAGCCGCTCTATCACCGCCCGGTTGTGGATTACGGGTCCCAGCATAACACAGGGCCGGTCGCTCGCCGCAGCCCTCTGAGCCAGTTCTACCGCCCGGCGGACTCCATAGCAAAAGCCCGCCGACTTTGCCAGCGTCACTTTCATCTCGTCTGCGCCTCCAAAGCGGCAATACGGCCCATTAGCTCTTTGGCAATCGTTCTATATTCTTCCGATGAACCTTTGCGCCCCTCCACTTGAGGCAGAAAAGGCTCCCCAAAAACCACAGGGGTCCGGCGGAACCACTTTTTTTCTGCCGGTATGTAAACAGGCACCAGTGGCGTGCCGGTTCGGACGGAAAACATGGCAGCTCCTGTCTTCCCCGACTCATCCATAGTTCCGTCCTTGTGGCGGGTCCCCTCCGGAAACAGAAGCAGCTTATCGCCCTCCCTAAGACACTTGATGGCCTCCTTTACTGCGCCAACATCAGACTTACCACGTTCCACGGCAAATATTCCCGCTTTTTTGAGCAGCCAGCCTATGACAGGAATACTCATAAGCTCCGCTTTTGCCATAACTCTGGGCTTTTCCTTCAGCCCCATAGCAAAAACGACAAAGAAGGGATCGCTCATCCGGGTATGATTTGGGCACAGGATGGCCGCCCCCTCCGGGATATTTTCCCTTCCAAATGCCTTGCAGGGATGGAATAAATTAAAAAAGGGCCAGACAACGCAATAGAGGATGGAAAACCAAGTTTTCATGCCAGTTTCTCCTGTACTGTCCGGAGAAGAAGCTGAAAACTCTCCTCCAGCGAAATGCCTGTTGTATCCACCAGAATAGCGCCCTCTGCCTGCTTTAAGGGTGCGGTGGCCCGGCCCGAGTCGCGCCTGTCCCGCTCCTTGATATCAGAGAGCACCGTTTCATAGTCCACAGGTGTTCCCCGCTCTTGAAGCTCGACACAGCGGCGGCGGGCCCGCTCCCCAGCGGAAGCGGTCAGAAAAATTTTTACATCCGCGTCAGGCAGCACTACCGTGCCGATGTCCCGGCCATCCATGACAACACTATTATTTCGTGCCATACTCCGCTGCATATCCATTAGAAACGCCCGAACCTCTGGAATAGCGGAAATTTTGGAGGCGGCATCAGAAACTTCCGGGGTCCGAATGGCCCCTGTCACATCTTCAGCTCCCAAAAACATATGCTGAAGGCCATCGTCTCCGTAAGCCATGCGAATAGACACCTGTGACAGCAACGGCTCCACCTGGGTCCACTCCCCAGGCCGCGCCCCATTTCGGAGGGCAAACAGCCCCAGAGTACGGTAGATCGCTCCTGTGTCTACATAAATAAAGCCCATCTCCTTGGCAAGCCTCTTTGCCATTGTGCTCTTTCCCGCCCCGGAAGGGCCATCGATAGCAACGCTCTTATACCTCATTTCCGCTATCCTCCCTGCAATAAGCCGCCGCCCCCAAGCCTGCCGCCCGACCCGTGGACCAGGCAATTTGGAGGTTAAATCCACCAGTATAAGCATCTACATCCAAAATTTCTCCCGCAAGGTAAAGCCCCTTACATAATTTAGAGGCCATATCTTTGGGATACACCTCTTGAACCGTCACCCCACCCGCGGTAACAATGGCTTCCTCTACCGGACGGGACGCAATAATAGGAAATGTCAAGGCTTTCATTGTTTCCAAGAGTCTCCGCCGCTGGACTTTGGTAACAGCATTTGCCTTCTCCCCGCCCGGTATATCCGCCCGCTTCAAAAGCAGAGGAATCAGGGACTTGGGTTCCAGAGTCTCCAGCACATGGCTTAAAGTCCGATTGGCTCCCTCCCCCAGTTCCCGGACAAGACGGCGGTCTAAGGTTTCTTCATCTAGCGCAGGCTTCAAGTCAATATAGGCAGTATAGCGGTCGGTCCCGAAATTCCTCATATGGGCGCTGGCGCTGAGAACCAGCGGTCCTGACAGGCCAAAATGAGTGAAAAGGAGTTCTCCTTGCTCCTGAAAAATAACCTTATTTTTTCTATTCTTCACCCTCAGACCCACATTCCTTAGGGATAGACCCTGCATAGGCGCACAATCCTCGGCTTCCAATGGAACCAAAGATCCACAGGGCGGCTGGACAGTATGGCCTACCGCCTTTGCCATCCGGTAGCCATCCCCGGTGGAACCGGTTGCAGGATAGGACACGCCTCCTGTTGCAAGTATTATCGCTTTACAAATATATTTCTGCCCACTCTCCCCTTTGGCGGCAATGACTGCTCCATTTTCCAGCACAAGGGCTTGAGCCCGGTCGCAAACAATATCCACCCCTGCCTTTCGTAGGGCATATAGAAGGGCGTCAATTATATCGGCAGCCTTGTCCGACCGAGGAAATACTCGGTTGCCCCGTTCCGTTTTCAGTGGAACGCCCAGGGTCTCAAAGAAGGCCATAGCCTCCTCCGGCGGAAATTGAGACAGGGAACTGATAAGAAATTTGGAGTTGTGAGGGATATTTGCAAGGCACTCCGGTACTGTGGAGTTATTGGTCAGATTGCACCGGCCCTTCCCTGTGATGTATAGTTTCCTGCCCAGTTTGGGATTCCGCTCCAAAAGCCGTACCTTTGCTCCCTGGGCTGCGGCAGTAAGGGCCGCCATACATCCAGCGGCACCGCCGCCAATGACTATAATATCACTCATCCGTCTTCTCGTAGACCTGGTATTCGTCCCAAATCTGCTCCAGTGTACGGAAGGTTCCCTCCATCTCTGCCCCCTTCTTCCGGCTCACCGCTGCAATAAGGGCATTTACCAGAGACAGGGGGGCCACCAGGGAATCCACAAAGGAAACCATATCACTCTTGGCCAACAGTGTGTAGTCTGCAATTCCAGCCAAAGGAGACGCCTGAGAATCCGTAATGGCAATGACGGTTGCGCCCCGCTCTTTGGCGTACCCCATCGCTTTCAAAGTCCGCTTAGAGTATCGGGGGAAGCTGATGCCCAGAATCACATCCCCTTCTCCAATTCGCAGAATCTGCTCAAAAAGCTCACTGGAGGAGTTGGTATGAATAACCACTACATTTTCCAACATCATATTAAAGTAAAAACCTAAAAAGCTGGATAGCGCATAGGCCGAGCGAACGCCCAAAATATATATTTTCCGGGCGGAAAGGATAGCCTCCACCGCAGCGTCAAAGCCGCTCCTATCTATCCCCTCCAAAGTAAGGCGAATATTCTCCGCATCGGCGTGCATCACCACAGGCAGAATATCGTGGTTGCTCATGCGGTCGTTGGAGACCTCCATGCGCTGTACGGCGGTTAGTTTATTGCGAATCATCTCCTGCAACGCTTTTTGCATAGCCGGATAGCCGTCATAACCCAATTCAGCGGCAAAGCGGACCACGGTGGATTCGCTGACCTGAGCCGTTTGTCCCAGCTTGCTGGCCGTCATAAAAGCCGCCTTATCATAAGAATTGAGGATATAATTTGCAATTCGCTTCTGCCCCTTGGAGAAGCCCTTCATCTCGCTCTGAATAAGCGCTAAAATATCCTTCGTCATACTGAAACCTCGCTTTTCTGCCTGGTCCTTCAGGGCCAGCAACTCCTATCATAGCCGCATTTTTACAGAAAAGCAACTGTTTTTTGCAAGTTTTCTCTCATCTATCCTGCAAAATTCTATTCAACGGACCAAGCCCTCTATCTCTGACCGGGTTAGAAACCGCCATTTGCCTGAAGCAAGGCCATCCAACCGGAGCGTCCCCTCCCGGACCCGGACCAAGCGCTTTACCTCCAACCCCGCTTGGGCACACATTCGCCGGACCTGGCGGTTCTTTCCCTGGTGAATAACCACCGACAATACGCTCCCGCTTTCCCCCTGGTGCAAAACTTTCACTTGGGCCGGGGCCAACACGTCTCCGTCCAGCTCCAGGGGCCCGGTGAGGATGGGCAAAGCCCGTTCCAGTTCTCCCGTCACAGTCACTTGATATTCCTTCTCTACCTTATGGCTGGGATGAAGAATCCGGTTGGTACCCTCGCCGTCATTGGTAAAAAGCAGCAATCCCTCGGAGTTCAAATCCAGTCGCCCCACAGGCCAGACCCGGCAGCCACAGTCTGCCACCAGCTCTGCTGCTGTTTTACGTCCCCTCTCATCGGAAAGGGTAGTCACATATCCTCTGGGCTTGTGAAGCATCAGCCAGACCAGTTGTTCCAACTTTTGAACCAAGGGTTGACCGTCCACAGTCACTTCATCCCGGTCCGGATCGGCCTTGTCTCCTATTTGAGCAGGACGTCCGTTCACTGTTACCCGTCCGGCGGCTATGTACTCCTCCGCCGCCCTGCGGGAGCATACCCCGGCGGCAGAGAGGAGCTTTTGCAGTCTTTCCTCCATGAGTATTCACTCCATTTTCAGCCAAAGCGCAGCAAGAGAGGTTTTCTTCCCCTCCCCACCGCACAGAAAATCTTTCATGCGTTGGAACAGCGTAGGCCCTGGCTCATCCGCCGGCACATCCGCTGTGTAGAGCAGATAGGTTTCTCCGATTACGTCCTCCCCCATCAGAAAAGTAATCTTCCCTGCGATAGCTCCCTTTTGTACGGGGGCTTCCACCATTTTAGGCAAGGTGATCTTTGCCCGAACCCGCTCTGTGGGGCCAAGCGGATAGGCCACATCAGCAGCCGTCTCTACTTCCACCTGTGGAAGCAGGCTCCCAGTCACGGGCAAGGTGCGGAACACTTTTTCTTTTCGTGCCAGGGAATGAACGGGCCAAGTCTGGAAGCCGTAATCAAAAAGGGCGGCATGGTCATCCCAGTCGTCTCTATCCTTCAATGTCACACAAATAAGAGTCTGCCCGTTCCTGACCGCACAGGAAACCAGAGTACGCCCTGCCGCATCGGTATAGCCCGTTTTCATACCCATACAGCCCTCATACCGCCAAAGGAGCTTATTGTGGTTGGTCAGATTCCGCCCCGCCACCATAATGGAGCGGGTCGCTACCATTTCCCGTAGGGTCTTGTTTTTTAGCACCGCCTGGGCAAGCAATGCCATATCATAGGCAGTAGAGTAATGCCCTTCATCATCCAAGCCGTTTGGGTTAGCAAAGTGGGAATCCTTCATCCCCAGATCGGCAGCCCACTCGTTCATCCACCCCACAAAGGTTTCCACCTCTCCAGCGCAGCCCCCCGCAATAGCCAGAGCGGCATCATTGCCAGAGGCAAGCAAAAGACCATAGAGGAGTTCCTCAAGGGTCAGCTCCTCCCCCACCTTCAGATACATGGAGGAGCCCTCCGCCTGATATTCCGGCTTCACAGTGATGACCTTATCCAGGTGAGGGGTAGATTCCAGGGCTACCAGGGCCGTCATTAGCTTGGTTGTACTGGCAATAAGCCGCCGGGAATAGGCGTCCTTTTCATAAAGTATTCGTCCACTTCCCGCATCCATCAGAATAGCCGATTCCGCTGAAATGACGGGTGGGGATACTTCCTCAGCACAGCAGACTGGGCAGAACAGGGCCAGCGCCGTCAGGAATACCAAAATTCGCTTCATATGACACTACCTCACAATAAGAGATAGTGTCATTATGCTCCCTAAAAGCCGGGGTTATCCTTTTTGTCCTGCTGCTTTTCCACAAAATCTGTTACCTTGTCCACCAGATCAGGCACCATGTCAACCACCCGGTCGATAGCGCCCCCGGGAGGAGGCATAACGGGTAGCAGCCGCACATTATCCCCCCGAACTACCAAAAAGGCAATGGGGTCCACATTGACTCCCGCCCCGCTGCCGCCGCCAAAAGCGTTGTTTGCCCCGGGCTTCTGGTGCTTAGAGGCAAAGTCACTGCCTCCGGTGGCAAAGCCGAAGCTCACACGGGAAATGGGAATGATAGTAACCTCTGCTGTAACAATAGGCTGGCCCACCACGGTATTAGCGTCCACCATCGCCTTGATTTTTTCCATTGTTGCGCCCATCAGGTCATTTACGGGGTGCTCTGTCATGTCAAATCGCCTCTTTCTGGATTTTTATGCACTTCTCGTGCTGTGTGAGATCGGTTATTCCAGTATATCCGAATAAATTTCCAACCAAACCGCAGGCCAAAACTCACAAGCTGTCCCAGCCGGGCGGAAAAGACGGCAAAAATATAGATTGTAGGGCTTTTAGCATTAAAGTCCACTCCAGTGTGAATCTCGGGGTCCTTTATCTCAAAATTTTGCTCCACTACGGGCCAAAGCATACCCAAAGCCATATTTGCGTATCCGTAGGCCATAGCGGCCCCGGCCGCGCCGGAAGAAGCTATTACCAGATTCAAGCAAAACCTGTCAATCCTGATTTTCCGCTTCAGCTCTCCTGCCGCTTCGCATATCAGAGGCAAAAATTGTTTTGCCAATTCCAGCGGTCCACCGTGCTTAGACTTTTGTTCCTCCTCCGGCTCTGTATTCTCCGGCTGGGGGGCGACCGCCTTTTCTTTTTTGGGCTTTTGAGCTTTTTCCTTCTTCTTTTTTCGGAGAGGAAAAACCTGAAGACGAAGAAACCCTATTCTGGCCTTGACCAGCAGACCTTCCCCCGAATATTCTACCTCCCCGCCCAAACGGACAAAACTCAACAGAAGCAATGCCAGCAACACCCCGGCCACAATCCTCAGCCCGGTCATTCCTCAGACTCCAAAAATTTATCGGACTTGTCTTCCGGTTCCCCGAATTCAGGATTCTCTGCTCCTGCCTGCGCCTCCTGTTCCGCCAACTCCCTGGCGGCCGCTTCCAATTCCTCGTCGGTAATGGGCAGGTCCTCCTCTCCTCCTTCCATCTGGATCCGCTTTTTTTCCTCCGCCTCCTGGAGGCGGGTAATATTCTCCTGCATATCCAAAGTGATTTGCTCATCCTCCGCCGAAGCGTTGGGCAGGTCTGGTAACTCCTCCAGGCTGGATAGTCCAAAGGATCGCAGGAAATTTTGGGTCGTGCGGTAGAGGATGGGCCGGCCTGGCACCGCCAAGCGGCCACACTCCTCAATTAGCTCCCGCTCTGTCAGCAGTCCGACGGTATAGGAGCTGTCTACCCCACGAATTTGATCCACATAGGCTTTTGTGGTAGGCTGATAATAGGCAATGATGGCCAGCACCTCCAAGGCCGGCTGGCTCAAGCGGGCAGGCTTGCGGCTTTCAAATGCCTTGCGGATATAATCGGCGTACTCTGGAGCGGAACAAAGCTGATAGCAGCTATCCAGCTTCACCAGCCGAATCCCCCGCCGCTCATAGCTGTACTGGTCCGCCAGCCGTTGGCACACAGCGTCGGCAGTCTCCTTATCAATATCCAGCGTCATGCACAACTGCTCCACTCCCACTGGCTCCCCGGCAGCAAAGAGGATACCCTCAATGGCGGATTCTACTTCTCTTAATTCCATAGATGGCCCCCTCCTTTTTAATACGTATCGGCAGAGAACTCAAAGTCCTCATCGCCCCCGCCAATACTGGTAACGGTGCAATCCGTCTCGGTCCCCGCTAAGCGGAGCCTCCGTGCTTTGCACAGCTCCAATACCGCCAAAAAGGTTGCTACGATTTCCGACCGACTTCGGTTACCGTGGAACAGGGCATGAAACCGGGTGACTCCAAAACGCTGCAGTCTTTCCAATATCTCCCCTGCCTTGTCGCTCACCGGGTACGGTTCCCGGCCCACAATACCTTCAAAGGCCGCCATGGGAGGCGGCAAATGATTGTCCACCCGTTCCATAGCGGCAGCCATGGCATGAACCAGGTCTTCCGGCTTATGGCTATACCGGTAAATCTTGTTGATGGGCAGGTGCTCCGGCACCTTGGTAATGTAATCCCTGCCGATGTCATAACGATCGGAAAGCTGGGGCACCACTGCTTGGACCCGGGCATAATTTTCGTGGCGCTGGTGCTCCTCCAGGGAGGCAATAAGTTGATCCAGCTCACTGATGGCCTCCTCATCGTGAATAGACAGAAGCATCCGGCTCTTGATAAACATGAGCTGAGAGGCCATGGTAATGAACTCACTGGCTACCTCCAGATCCAGAGCCCGCCGCTTTTCAATCCAGGCCATGTACTGGTCCAGAATGAGGGAAATCTGTATGTCCTGAATCTCCATTTTGTTTTTTGCCAGAAGGCTCAAGATAAGGTCAAGAGGACCGTTGAAGTCCTCCATATCATCGGCCTTGGCTCGAACTACCTTCTCCAAGTGGTAGATGGGACTATCCAAACGGTCTCCCTCCCTTAAAAACCAAAATAGTATTGCAGTAAGGCAAAGGGGAAACGAGTCATAGCGCACAATCCCCGCAATGTCCACCCAATGCAGAAGTCCAAAGGCCCGGAAAAGAGGCCAAGCCAGGCCAGAATCAGCACCGCGAACCGTACATACCGCTCATAATAAAGCATAGCGTGATATGCCTTATCCGGTAAAATGGCGTAAAATATTTTCGCTCCGTCCAGCGGCGGTATTGGAATCAGGTTGAACAGCCCCAACCCCGTACTGAGTACCGCCATATAACACAAAAACAACAAGACATAGGCCATTATCATGGTATCCGGCCCAAACTCGTAGAGGAACGATCCAACGACCAAAACGACCAGAGTCAGTATAAAGTTTGATATAGGGCCCGCCAAAGCGGTAAGGGCCATTCCTCTCTTTGGCTCCTTAAAATAACGCATATCAACCGGCACAGGCTTGGCCCACCCCACATGGACTACCAGCATCATCAGGAGCCCGATAAGGTCAATATGCTTGATGGGATTCAGTGTCAACCGCCCCGCATTTTTGGCTGTGGGGTCTCCCAGCTTATAGGCTATGAAACCATGGGACAGCTCATGGAACGTAATGCAGATAAGAGCTGACACGGCGGACATCAGCAGCATCAGCATTCTCTGCCAGTCCCAATTATTCCAAAAATCGGACATCCCAGCCCTAACGCCTCCCATCAGAAAATGTCATTTGAGATATTATATCAAATTTTTCCGCTGTATACAAGCAGAAGAAATACAGGCCGCTTTTTCCTTGCCACCGCCCGGTTTCTGTGATAAAATTGAAAAAAATCAGAGATGTAGGAGAGATAGCATGGCAGAATTGACCTCTATGATGAATCTGGGCAAGGAAATGGAGCGAAAGTTGAAACACGCAGGCATTGGTTCCTGTGAGGAGTTGATGACCGTAGGCTCCAAGGAAGCATTTCGCAGGTTGAAACGCCTTTACCCAAATGTGTGTCTGGTCCATCTGTACTGTCTGGAGGGTGCCATCCAGCAAACGGAGTATAACTGCCTTTCCCGGGAAACAAAACAAGAGTTGAAGCAATTCAGTGATTCTTTGAAGGGATAAAAATAACGCCGCCCACATTCCTGTGGGCGGCGTTATTTTTACACAATATGGTTCCGCAGGATACCAATGCCCTGAATCTCTACCTCCACCACATCTCCGGGCTTCATGGGGCCTACCCCGGCCGGGGTACCGGTAGTGACAACGTCTCCCGGCTCCAAAGTCATGGATGCGGTGATAAACTCCAGCAGAGCGGGCAGCTTGGTCATAAACAAATCTGTGTTGGCTTTTTGTACCGTCTTCCCATTCAGACGGGTCTCAATATCCGCATGACCACCGTCAATTTCATCGGTAACCAGAGGGCCAACGGGACAAAAGCCGTCCATTCCCTTTCCTCTGGTCCACTGTCCATCCCCATACTGCACATCCCGGGCCGTCACATCGTTGAGGCAGGTATAGCCCAGTATGTAATCTTTGAAGTCCCTTGCCTTCACTCCCTTGGCCCGCTTCTTTACCACAAAAGCTAGCTCTCCCTCATAGTCTAGCCGCTCCACGAAATCCGGGGCATGGACCTCCCCTTCCGGGCAATTTAGAGTGTTGAGTGCCTTAATAAAAAGAATGGGCTTCTCGGGCACCGGAGCGCCGAACTCCTTCACATGGTCAAAGTAGTTTTTGCCCACACAGACAATTTTAGTCGGCTCACAGGGAGCCAGCAGCTTGCAGTCCTTTAGGGGCAAGGTCCTGCCGTCATACTGGACGGTTTCAAAGGGAGCCGCCGACAAGGTATGGACGTTTTCCCCCTCTATAACACCCCAAATTGGGGTTCCATCCCGCAAGATGCGAACGAATTTCATACCGTTCCCTCCATATGGTCCAAAATCAGCCGGAAAAGCTCCTCCCGGCCCATTCCCTTCTCAGCCGAAAAGGGAATCAGTTTTACATCTTCCCCCAGCTCCAGCGTCTCCTGTATTAAAGCCAGGTTTGGCTCCTGCTCGCTTTTTTTCAGTTTGTCCAACTTGTTGGCGACCACAGCCCAAGGTCGCCCGGTAGATTTGAAATAGTCCGCCATTCCCCGGTCATCCACCGTAGGTTTATGGCGGGCATCCACAATAAGGATTCCCAAGGTCATAAGGCCAGGGTCGTCAAACCAGCTTTGAATCAGTCTTGCCCAGCGGGCTTTTTCCTGCTGAGATACCTTGGCATAGCCATATCCCGGCAAATCCACCAGATACAGCTTCTCATCAATGCGGAAGTAATTGATGTGGGTGGTCTTTCCCGGTGCAGAACCAACTCGCGCAAAATTCTTTCTGTTCAGCAACCGGTTGATGACCGAAGATTTCCCCACATTGGACCGGCCCGCAAAAGCTACCTGTGGCAAGGAGTCCCGCGGGAAATCCTTTGGGCCTGCGGCAGAGCGGATAAACTCCGCCCGCTGTGTATTCAGCGTCATATGTCACCTCCGTGGCGCTTTATGCCGTATAATGTGAAACCGGGGCGGGGTCTCCCCCGCCCCAGGACAATTTAAGACGCAGTATCCCGCATAGGCATCCTGCCCTGGGCGGACTTGAGAGCCTCGCCGCCCAGCCGGGGGCGCTCAGCCTTTTCCCGGTCATGGCAAAGCTCCGGGGCCGCTCCCTTTTTTACGCTCTCCTCCGTAATAATTACCTTTGAGATGGTAGGATCAGAAGGAACGTCGTACATGGTCCGGGTCATAACCTCCTCCAGCACCGCCCGGAGGCCACGGGCGCCAATTCCCCGCTCCAATGCCTTGTCGGCGGCGGCAGAAAGGGCCTCGGGCCGGAATTCCAGCTTCACGTCATCATATTCCATCAGCTTTTGATATTGCCGCACCAAAGCGTTCTTCGGCTCAGTGAGGATACGAACCAACTGCTCCTGATCCAGAGAATTGAGAGAGGTCATCACCGGCAACCGCCCCACCAACTCAGGAATGATACCAAACTGCATCAGATCGTGGGGCTGGACCTGCGCAAAAAGTTCCCCTGTATTCCGGTCCTTCTTGCTCTTGATATCTGCCCCAAAGCCCATACTTTTCTTATCCAACCGTTTATCAATAATCTTGTCCAGGCCATCGAATGCGCCACCGCAGATAAAGAGGATATTCCGGGTATCAATCTGGATAAACTCCTGATGAGGATGCTTCCGCCCCCCCTGAGGCGGCACATTGGCTACGGTACCCTCCAATATTTTTAACAGGGCCTGCTGCACTCCCTCGCCAGACACATCACGGGTAATGGAGGTGTTCTCACTCTTTCGGGCAATTTTATCCACCTCATCCACATATATGATGCCCCGCTCCGCCAACTCCACGTCATAATCGGCAGCCTGGACCAACCGAAGAAGAATATTCTCCACATCGTCGCCCACGTACCCCGCCTCGGTAAGGGTAGTGGCGTCAGCAATGGCAAATGGCACCTTCAACACCTTGGCCAGAGTCTGGGCAAACAGAGTCTTGCCGCAGCCTGTGGGGCCAATAAGCAGAATATTACTCTTTTGCAGCTCTACATCGTCCCCGCCGCCAAAGTAAATACGCTTGTAGTGATTGTATACCGCCACCGAGAGAGCCACCTTGGCGGCCTCCTGACCGATAATATACTGATCCAGTACCTTGTGAATCTCTTTGGGGGTAGGAATCGCATCAGGAGCCGCTTGTCCAAAAGACTCCGGTCCATCTTCAGTGTCATCCAGAATGGACATACACAGGTTGACACACTCATTACAGATATAAGCCCTGGGTCCAGCAATAATCCGGGATACCTGCTCCTGGCTCTTGCCGCAGAAGGAACAGTGGACAGATTTGTACTCATCGTTTTTTGGCATAGAGTTTTCCTCCGTTGTGAGGTCTTTTAGGCGCAAAAGAGCGGGGCTGAGGCCCCGCTCCCAGCGGATCAGCTTCGCTCATGGTCCGCGAAAGCTTAGCGTTGATAGATAATCTTGTCGATAAGGCCAAACTCCTTGGCTTCTTCTACGGACATGAAATTATCCCGCTCGCAGGCTGCGGTAACTTCCTCCACTGATTTTCCAGTGTTGCCCGCCAAAATCTGATTCATCTTCTTCTTGATGACCTCTAACCGCTTCAGGTGGATAGCCATATCGGTAATCTGGCCCTGGGTTCCGGCGGAGGGCTGATGAATCATAATTTCTGCGTTGGGAAGCGCAAGCCGCTTCCCCTTAGTCCCAGAGGACAGAAGAAAGGCTCCCATGGAGGCCGCCATACCCACGCAGATGGTAGACACATCACACTTGATATATTGCATGGTATCGTAGATAGCCATACCATCAGTAACCGAACCACCGGGACTATTGATGTAGAATTGAATCTCCTTATCCGGGTCCTGGGCCTCCAGATAAAGAAGCTGGGCCACCACAAGACTGGCGGTGGTGGCGTTTACTTCTTCCCCCAGAAACACGATACGGTCATTGAGCAACCGGGAAAAAATATCAAAGGAACGCTCTCCCCGGCTGGTCTGCTCCACTACATAAGGGACTAGGCTCATGATTTATGCTCTCCTTTACCAAATTGACACTTGAAAATACTTACACACATTCCAGTATTCCCATCCCGTCCCAGCTTATTCCTCGGCCTTGGCCTTTTTCGTAGTCTTTTTGGCGGCTGGCTTCTTCTCCTCCGTTTTTCCGTCAGCCTTCTTGGCTGAGGTCTTTTTTGCGGCTGGCTTCTTTTCCTCTGCCTCATCCTTCTTGTCGGCCTTCTTCGCCGGGGCTTTCTTGGCCGGAGCCTTGCCCGCCTTGGCAGAATCAAAAATCACATTAGCTGCCTTTTGGTTTCTCAGGTCCTTCTTCAGGTCCTCCAGAGGTACAATTTTCTTGACTTCCTCAGCCTTCATTCCATACTGCTCGGCAAGGCGTGCGCACTCAGCTTCAATGTCAGTGTCAGTAACCTCCACCTTCTCCGCCTCAGCAATAGCGCCCAAAGCCAAGTCGGTCTTAACCTGCCGGAGCGCTCCCTCCGCAGCCTGAGCCTTCAGCATATCCACCGTCATACCGGTCATAGCAAGATACTGCTCAAAGGGGATGCCCTGGCTGGTGATGCGCTGGCTATATTCCTCCAACATCTGCTGAGCCCGGGCCTCTACCATGGGATCGGGGATCTCCACCGTCATGTCCTCAGTGACCTGATCCAAAAGGGCCTCCTCAAAGGCGTTCTGGGCCTGCTTCTCCCGGCGCTGGGAGAGCTTCTCACCCAAATCTTTGCGAAGGTCAGCCAAGGTTTCAAACTCGGATACATCCTTGGCAAATTCATCGTCCAACTTGGGCTCTACCTTCTCCTTGACGGTGTGGACCTTCACTTTGAAGGTGGCCTCCTTGCCAGCCAAGTCCTCGGCGCCATAGTCTTCGGGGAAGGTAACGACCACGTCTTTTTCAGCGTCAGCTTTCACGCCGACAAGCTGGTCCTCAAAGCCGGGAATAAAACTGCCGGAACCCAGTTCCAGGTCATGATTCTCTCCCTTGCCGCCGTCAAAAGCCTTACCGTCTATAAAGCCTTCAAAATCAATGGTAACCGTATCGCCCTTCTTGGCCTTCCGGTCCACATCCACCATTCGGGTAGCCCGCTGGATATACGGCTTGAGTTCCTCATCAATATCCTTCTCTGTAACCTTTACTTCATCCTTGGGGGCGGTAAGTCCCTTATACTTGCCAAGCTTCACCTCAGGGCGCACCGCAACAGTAGCCTTGAAGGTAAATCCGTCCTTGTTTAAATCCAGCAGTTCTACATCGGGATAGGCTACCGTATCCAGCTTCTCCTGCGCCACGGCCTGGGCAAAGAGGTCAGGATAAATTTCGTTTACCGCATCCTCATAAAACACCTGGGCGCCGTACATGGTCTCAATGATCTTCCTGGGGGCATGGCCCTTCCGAAAGCCGGGGACCAAGATACGGCTCCGCTGCTTCTTGTAGACCTTGTCGATAGCAGCCTCAAACTCCTGGGCGTCGGCCTCGATGGTCAGCGCCACCATACTCTTTTCCAGTTTCTCTACGTTCTTCACTCTCATGTCTGTACTTCCTCCTGTCAGCGCTGTGGGCCGCTCTCTGTGATTCACCCGGCGTCGCCACGCGTTATCCTGTTTATTGTAGCAGGGATAGCTGCATTTTTCCAGTGTTTTTTCCAGATTTTCCAGAACTTTTTGATTTTACCTCTGTGGCAACACCAGCCGGGGCTGAAAATCCAGGTAATCTCCCGCAATCAAGTGGTATTCCACGCTGCCTCTTTTTCCCTCCTGGGCCAGCCGGTGGCTGCCTCCATGGAGATGTCCGTAATAGCAGGCAGTGACCTTATAGTATTCCAGCAAATCCACAATTTCCCGACAAATGTACCCCTCATACAGAGGCGGATAGTGAAGGAAACAAAGCTTCTCCGCTTCCCCCGCCGCCTTCAGTGACGCCTCCAGCCGTAAAATTTCCCGCTTGAACACTTTTTCATTGTGAGCGTCGGCCTCCTCCTCAAAAAACCAGCCCCGGGTACCACAGAGAGCCACCTTGCCGTAAAACTGGCAGTTGTTGTATAGGAGGGCAAAATTTTCCAGACCATTGTCCTTCCAGAAGGTATACATTTTATTGGCAGTCGTCCACCAATAGTCATGATTTCCCTTTAAAAGATACTTTTTTCCAGGAAAAAGCGCATCAAGAAACCGAAAGTCCGTTAATGCCTCCTCCAAGCTCATTCCCCAGGAAAGGTCTCCGCACAGCACTACCGCGTCATCAGCGGTCAAAGGAGCAAAGCCCGCCCGGAGCTTATCAATATACCCATCCCAGGCCCCGCCAAAGGGGTCCATGGGCTTGTCGCCCCCCAGGGAAAGATGGGTGTCTCCTATCGCATAAAGGGCCATGGCCCACCTCCTGCGAGTATGTTTATCCCAGCATCTCCCGCACCTTGTCCACCATGTTCTCTTTTTCCACAAAGTCCGTAAAACGGACCTTTTTCCCCGCCAAACCGGCCAGCGGAGCGGGGGGGACGATTCCTGTGAGCCGGGAAAGCTGGTCAATCCCCTTCAGCCCCTGCTCAGGGTGCGTCTCCCCCAAGCCTTCCATCACAGCGGGGCAGAATTTAAACGGGCTGGCAGTAGAGACCACCAGAGTGGGAGTATCATCTCCCGTCCTGGTCCGGTACTGCTCCAACACATCCACCGCCACGGCGGTGTGGGGGTCCATCAGATATCGCTTCTCCCGCCATAGCCGTCCGATGGCAGCCTTTCCCTTCTCATCGCCGCAGCAGCCGGCGGCAAAATCCCGTTCTATCCGTTTCTTCACGCTCTCCTCGATTTGATAACTGCCTACCCGGGCCAGCTTTTCCATATACCGCTTCACTTGCTCAGCGTCACCGTAGGTATAGGCATGAAGCAACCTCTCCAAATTAGAGGAGATGAGGATATCCATGGAGGGTGAGGTGGTATTATAGAAGGCCCGGTTCTTATCGTATACACCCGTTTCAATAAAGTCCGTAAGCACATTATTTCGATTGGATGCGCAAATCAGCCGTCCGATGGGCACTCCCGTCTGCTTGGCGTAATAGGCTGCCAGAATATTTCCAAAATTGCCCGTAGGCACACAGACGTTCAGCTTGTCCCCCTTCTCCAACGCGCCGCTTCTCAGCAGGTCGCAGTAGGCGGAGACATAGTAGACGATCTGGGGCAGTACCCGCCCCCAGTTGATGGAATTGGCGGAGGACAAAAAGGTCCCCTGCTCCGCCAGCTCAGTCCGAAGCGCCGAATCGGAAAAGATTGCCTTCACCCCGGTCTGGGCGTCATCAAAGTTGCCCACCACGGAGCAGACCCCCACGTTGCCCCCCTCCTGGGTGATCATCTGGAGCTGCTGAACCTCAGAGACCCCGTCCTTGGGATAAAACACCAGAATCTTCGTCCCCGGCACATCTCTGAAGCCCTCCAAGGCCCCTTTTCCCGTATCCCCGGAGGTCGCCACCAGGATGCAGGCTGTCTTGGTCTCTCCCTCCTTTTTCAAGGCGGCGGTGAGGAGGTGGGGCAGCATTTGCAGCGCCATATCCTTAAAGGCACAGGTAGGCCCGTGCCACAGCTCCAACACATGAGTCTTTCCGTCCAGCGTACGGACAGGGGCCACCGCCGGGTCGTCAAACTTTCCGCCGCCGTATGCCTTGGCGCAAAAACCAGTCAGCTCGGAGGCAGAATAGCTGTCCAAATACATATTCATAATATAGACCGCCCGCTGCTGGTAGGTCATTCCCTTCAACGTATCTAACGCATTCCCAGCCAGAGAGGGAATGGCCTCAGGGGTATAAAGCCCCCCATCGGGGGCCAGGCCATAGGCAATGGCCCCTGCCACGGTGGTTTTACCCAGCCTGTCTCTTGTGCTCACATAGTACATACTTCCCTCACGACCCTCATCAAATTTTTGTAGAATAGACCATTCACCCGTTCCTCGGGATAATTCATTTGTAAAAGCCTGTCCGCCAGCTTATAGAGGTCCTGGATTCCGCTGATCCCGGCAGGCGGGTTGGAAATTCCGTCCCAGTCGCCTCCCAGAGAGACATTCTCCTCTCCCCCCAGGCTAAACCAATGCTCCACATGGGCGACCAGGGTATTTACCGTGGGAGCCTCCCCTAAAAATTCGCCGCACATATTAAGACCCGCCACTCCATGATTTCCTATTATGGCAGTAAATTGCTCATCGGTCAAGTTCCTTGGGTGAGAATATACCCTTCTACTGTTGGAGTGGCTGGCAAAAATAGGTTTTTTCATCAACTCCATTACATCCCAGAAGCCGGGATCGGACAGGTGGGACACATCTGCCAGCACTCCAAGCTCCTGCATCCGCCGCACAAAGGCTTTCCCCTGTTCCGTCAACCCCTTTTCGGGCTTTTCCACATTCGTGCCCGACAGGGCGTTTTCGTGGTTCCATGTAATGTTTACCGCCCGAAGCCCCCAGCCATAGGCAATTTCCAGCTTTTGAACGTCACATTCCAAAAGCTCTGCTCCCTCTGCCGAAAGAAAGGCTGCCATTTTCCCTTGACCCCACGCCGTTTCTGCCTCCTCCGCCGTTCGGCAGTGGACCACCAGGGCGGCATTTTCCTCCATCTGCCTTTGGAACAGAGCCACTTCCTCCTGAAACACCTG
>CANDEE010000003.1 GCA_947383685.1 uncultured Pseudoflavonifractor sp. | reverse complement strand
TGGTCTACGCCCGGTCGGGCCTTGCCATCAAGCACGGCCTTGCCCCCGCCAACTGTGTGGGAGTGATCGACAGCGACTACCGGGGAGAGATCGTGGTGGGGCTGCTCAATTCCTCCAAGGAAGACTATACCGTTGAACCCGGCGAGCGGGTGGCCCAGCTCGTCATTATGCCTGTGGCCCAGGCGGAAATTGTGGTCACCGATACCCTGGACGAGACCCAGCGGGGCGCGGGGGGCTTTGGCTCCACGGGGAGAAGCTGATATGGAGATCGTTTTAGCCTCCCAGTCCCCCCGGCGGCAGGAGCTTTTGACCCAAATGGGCCTAAGCTACCGGGTCCACGCCGTGGACATTGACGAGCACATGGAGCGAAACTTGGCCCCCGGCGCGCTGGTGGAGGCCATTTCCCGGGAAAAGGCCGCCGCCTGCGCCGCCCTGGAGGGCACGGAGCCTCTCATCATTGCCGCCGATACGGTGGTGGCTAAGGAACACAGGATTCTGGGCAAGCCCAGGGACGAGAGGGACGCCCGGGAGATGCTCCGCCTCCTCTCCGGCTCCGGTCACGATGTGTATACCGGCTATACCATCCGCCAGGGAGAGAATACCGTCACCGGCAGCGAGCATACCCAGGTGGTCTTTCGGCCTCTGACGGAGGAGGAGATCGGCGCCTACATTGCCACCGGAGAACCTATGGACAAGGCGGGAGCCTATGGCATCCAAGGCTTTGGCGCTCTGCTGGTGTCCGCCGTCCGGGGAGATTACTTCAACGTCATGGGCCTGCCCATTTGCACCTTGAGCCTGCGTCTGCGGGAATTTGGGGTAAACTGTCTTACCGGGGCAGGGAAATAAGTTCCCTGGCTGAAAAACGTGTTTTGGAGATACGCCTGTGAAAGACTTTCTCAAACAAAACGGAATACTGATCCTTATTATCGCCCTGCTTTTGTCTCTCATCGCGGCGGTGCTGTCCTTCACCTTTGGCGGCATTGCCAACCCCTTTGCCAATCTGGCGGGGGTGGTGTCCACTCCCTTCCGCAACGGCATCCACAACCTGGTGGAGTGGACCGAGGGACTGTACTCCGACGCCTTTGAGCGGCAGGCCCTGGAGAGCGAGCTGGAGGCCCTCCGCCTGGAAAACGCCCGCCTTCGGGCCGAGGCGCGGGAGGGAGAGGCCGCCAGCCGGGAAAACGAGCGGCTCCGGGACCTGCTGGGCTTCCAGCAGAAGCACACCGAGCTGCATACCGAACCCGCCACCGTCACCGCCCGGGGCAGCTCCAACTGGTCGGCCACCCTGACGGTGAGCAAAGGGACCGCCAGCGGCGTAGAGGCAGGAGACTGCGTCATCGACCAGTACGGCAACCTGGTAGGCGTCATTTCAGAGACAGGCCTGAACTGGTCCACTCTCATCACCGTGGTAGACGTGGATTTGGAAATGGGCGGGCTCATTGCCCGCACCGGCGGAGCCGCTATTTTAGAGGGGGACTTTGCCCTCATGGGCCAGGCAAAGCTGAAGCTGAGCTATCTGCCGGAGGGGACCCAGCTTTTGGCGGGGGATACCATCCTGACCTCCGGCCTCATGTCCGGAGGCCAGGCCACCTATCCCTCGGGGATTCTGGTGGGCTACGTGACCGAGGTCCTTTCCGACCCGGGGGGCATGAGCGATTACGCTGTCCTCACCCCCGCCGCCCGGCTGGAGGCGTTGGAGCAGGTGTTCATTATTAAGGAATTTGACGTAGTGGAATAATAACCATGGGCGGCAGCAGAGGAGAAAGGAGGGCGGGGCCCTTGACAACAAAGGATTTTACCATCAAATGGCTGGCCTACGCCCTGGCGCTGCTGCCCCTTTGGTTTCTGGAGACATATGTCCTCAGCTGCTATCCGCTCCTTGGGGTCAAGCCCATGCTGCTGCCCCTTTGCGCCGTGGCGGTAGCCGTTCTGGAGGGGGCCACCGCCGGGACCGGCTTTGGCCTGGGGGTAGGACTGCTGTTTGACGCCGCCCATCCCGGCGTGCCGGGAGCCATGATCTTTACCATGGCCCTTCTGGGCCTGGGGGCGGGGCTTTTGGCCCAGTATGTGCTGCGCCAGGACCTGTTGGGCTGCTTTCTCTGCTCGGTGCTGGCCCTGGTGGTCATGGACGCCCTCCGGGTGTCCGTCCGCCTCCTTCTGGGCACGGCCCCCCTCCACGCCATGCTGGAGGTAGCGGCAAAGGAGATTTTGTGGAGCCTTTGCTTTGTACCCCTGGTCTATCTGGTGTTCCGCTGGGTATTCCGGCGGGTGCCCAAGGCCACTGTGCTGTAAGGGGGCAGAGGATGGAAAGAAAGCGCTTTTACCTTCGCTCCCGGTTGATGCTGGCCCTTCTGGCGGCGGCCTTTGGGCTTTTGCTGTGGACTCTTTTTGACCTGCAGGTGGTGAACGGCAGCTACTATCTGGCCCAATCCACCCGGAAGATCGCCAATACCGAAACGGTCCAAGCTGCCCGGGGCACGATCTTGGACCGCTGCGGCCGGGTCCTGGTATCCAACCGGGCCACCTATCAGGTGACCCTGAATACCAGTATGATGGGGGACGAGCAGGGCCGGAACGAGACCATTCTGGCTCTCCTGAAGGTCTGCCGGGAGCAGGGAGTGGAGTGGAACGACACCCTCCCCGTAAGCCTGGACCTGCCCCTGCGGTATACGGTAGACAGCCCCTTTGAGGTGGTAACGGTGAACAGCGACGGCGCCGAAAGCCGCTCCACCACCCGCCTGGCCCGGCTGGTGGAGTCCCTCAAGCTGCGCCGGCAGGTCCAGAACCCTTTGCCCGAGGACCCCTCCGCCCGGGAGCTGATCTCCTCCCTGCGGACCTGGTTCGAGGTAGACGAGTCGGTGCCCGAAATGGAGGGGCGTGCCCTGGTGGGGGTCCTTTACGAGCTGGCCCTGCGCTCCCGTGACATCTCCACCAGCAGCTATGTGTTTGCCCAGGATGTGGACATTGACTTTATCACGGTGGTGAAGGAGCGGCAGCTCACCGGGGTGCGGATCGGTACCGCCACCGTCCGGGAATACAATACCCAGTATGCCGCCCATCTCCTGGGCCAGGTGGGCTCCATCTACCAGGAGGAATGGGAGGCCTACCAGGCCAAGGGCTACTCCATGAACGACGTGGTGGGCAAGGACGGAGTGGAGCAGGCGTTTGAGGAAATACTCCGGGGCACTTCCGGGGTAAAGGACGTAGAATACAACCAGTCGGGGAAAATCGTCAGCGAGAGCTGGCACATGGGCCCCGACGGCCAGCCCCAGATTCCCCGCCCCGGCGGGACCCCCGTATTGACCCTGGACATCAAGCTCCAGGAGGTGGTGGAGGAATCCCTCCGCCGCAACGTTCCCGGCATGACCGAGGAGAGCCGGAAGGCCGCCTGCGTGGTGGTGGACATGACCGGGGGCGTGCTGGCCTCGGCCTCCTTCCCCAGCTACGACCCGGCGGAGTATTATGCCAAATATAACGAGCTTCTCTACGACCCCCTGGAGCCGCTGCACAACAAGGCCTTGCAGGGGCTCTACGCACCTGGCTCCACCTTTAAGATGGCGGTGGCGGCGGGGGCCTTGGAGGAGGGGGTCATTACCCGGACCGAGAAGATTCAGGATACAGGCCGCTATAAGCACTACGAGCGTATTGAGGACCAGCCCCAATGCTGGATTTTCCGCCAGTACGGCAGGACCCATGGCTATGTCAACGTGTCCGAGGCCATCCGGGACTCCTGCAATGTCTTTTTCTATGAGACGGGCCTGCGCCTGGGCATCGGCAAGATCGACGAATACGCCGCCCGGTTCGGCCTGGGCCGGACCACCGGCCTGGAGCTTTACGAGGCCGCCGGAGAGGTAGCCGGTCCCGAATCCAGCAAGAGCCATAACCAGACCTGGTACGAGGGCGAAACCATGTACGCCGCCATCGGCCAGGGCAACACCCAGGTGACCCCCATCCAGCTTGCCAACTATGTGGCAACTCTGGTCAACGGAGGCAGCCACTATAAGACCCACCTTTTGAAAACGGTGAAGTCCGGCGGCGCCTCCCAGGAGATCACGGAGTATGAGCCTGAGCTTCGGGACCAGCTTCACCTGGACCCGGCCAACGTGGAAGCGGTGAAAAAGGGAATGGGCATGGTGGCCTCTGAAGGCTCCGTGGCCTCTTACTTTCAAAACCTTGGGGTCAAGGTGGGGGTCAAAACGGGCACCGCCCAGGTCGCCCGGGACAGCGAGGCCAACGCCATCCTGGTGGCCTTCGCCCCCTATGACGATCCGGAGGTCGCCCTCTCCATTGTGGTGGAGCGGGGCGGCTCCGGCTCGGCGGTAGCGGGCATCGCGGCGGAGATTTTGGAGTATTACTTCTCCTCCCGGGACGCCCTCTCCGCTCCGGCGGCGGAAAACACCATGATACGCTGACAGGCCCATAAAAGGCTCTGCGGCCCTGTTTTATTGAAACAGTTGCTTTATCCATCTCACCCAGAAAGAGGGATACCCTTGCAGACATCCGAAACACAGCATTGGTTCGACCCCGGCGACGGGAAGTATAAGTCTCCCTATGGCGCGGCCCCTTCCAACTCCGGCGTGCGCTTTACCCTGCGCCCCCGGCGGCAGGAGGCCTGCCGCCGGGGCGTCCTCACCGCCCGGTGGGAGTTCGCCGGGGACGCCGTAACAGAGCTGGAGCTTCCCTGGACGGGGCTGGACGGGGACTTTGATTTGTTTTCCGCCACCCTGGAGCTGGGGGACTATGTGGGCCTCATCTGGTATACCCTCCGCTTGGAGCGGTACGATGGCGGCGTGGAGGAGACGGAGGAGTACCAGCTCACCGTCTATGACGCCGCCGAGAGCGTACCCCCCTGGTTCGGAGAGGGAGTTACCTATCAGATTTTTCCTGACCGCTTCCGCCGCCGGACCATTCCCGACCCCACAGGAATGGTAGGGGGCCGCTGGGTCCACCCGGACTGGAGTGAGGAGCCGGAATACCGGCCCAACGGGCAGGGAGAGATTCGCAACCGGGACTTTTTCGGCGGCAGCCTCCCCGGCATTGAGGAGAAGCTGCCCTACCTTCAAAGCCTTGGAGTGGAGACCATTTACCTCTGCCCCATTTTCGAGGCGCCGGAGAACCACCGCTACGGCGTGGCGGACTATGAAAAAATAGACCCCATGCTGGGGACAAGGGAGGACTTTGCCCGCCTGTGCCAAAAGGCCCACAGCATGGGGATGCACGTCATGCTGGACGGGGTGTTTAACCACACGGGCTTTGTGTCCAAATACTTCAATGGGGACGGGACCTATCCCGGCCTGGGAGCCGCCCAAAGCCCCGACTCCCCCTACTATGACTGGTTCTGCTTCCAAAGCTGGCCCCGGGAGTATACCTCCTGGTGGGGCATCTACTCTCTGCCCACCACCAACAAGGAGAGCCGGGCATGGCTGGAGTACATCGCCGGGGAAAACGGCGTGATCCGTTCCTGGCTCCGGGCCGGAGCCGACGGCTGGCGGCTGGACGTAGCCGACGAGCTGCCCGACTTTGTGGTCCACGCCATTCATAAGGCGGCCCGTGCGGAAAAGCCCTCCGCCGTCATTATCGGAGAGGTCTGGGAGGACGCCTCCAACAAGATCGCCTACTCTGTCCGCCGGAGGCACCTTTTGGGCGGACACTGCGATGGGGTGATGAACTACCCCGTCCGCAACGCCATCCTGGGCTATTTGCTGGGGCAGGGCGGAGACTGGTTCCGGGACGTCATCGAGACCCAGCGGCAGAACTACCCCCACTGGGCCTTCTATTCGGGGATGAACTCCCTGGGCACCCACGACACCCCCCGCATCCTCACTCTGCTGGGAGAGGAGAGCGACCGGAAGGGAGATACCTCCCGGGACTGGCGCTCCGTCCACCGGCTGAGCCGGGAGCAGAGGGCCCTTGCCGCCGCGCGGCTGAAGCTGGGCAGCCTTCTGCTGTATGCCCTCCCCGGCTCCCCCACAGTCTATTATGGAGACGAGGCGGGAATGGAGGGCTTTGAGGACCCCTTCAACCGCCGTACCTTCCCCTGGGGGGAGGAGGACCGGGACCTGCTGGACTGGTTTACTACCTTGGGAAAGGCCCGGCGGGAGCTTGTCCCCCTTCGGCGGGGAGAGCTGGAATGGCTTACCTGCCGGGACCGGACCGTGTCCTTTGCCCGGAGCTGGGCGGGGGAGACCATTCTGGCGGCGGTGAACGCCGGGGACCACGCCGTGGTCCTGGACGGGCCGGAGGGCGGACGCTTCCGGGTGGAGGCCATGACCGGCAGACTGCTGCGCTGGGATGGAGAGGAGCTTTTTCCCATTCTCTAAAATTTTTTGCAACTTCAAACAATCGTAAAATTTTTCTGCTATGCTCACAGAAAGAGAACCCCAGAAATGAGGTGCTTCCCATGAAAAAGAGATGGATCGCGCTGCTGTGCGCCCTTTGCCTGCTGCCCCTCCCGGCCCCGGCCTATGCCCAGGAGCCGCAGCTGGACTATCCCGACATTGCCGGCGATGAGTGGTTTGTGGCGGCGGTGGAGGAGATGACGGCGGAGGGCATTATGACCGGCCTGGAGGACGGCGTTTTCGGCCCCTATGAGCCGGTGACCCGGGCCACGGTCATTACCGTTCTCTGGCGGCTGGAGGGGTCTCCCGACGCGTCGGTGGAGGAGCCTTTTACCGACGCCGGGGAGGACTGGTATGCCGTTCAGGCGGCCTGGGCCAAGGGCACCGGAATTGCCACAGGCTATGCCGATGGAGCCTTTGGGGGCCGGGATGTGGTGACCCGGGAGCAGCTTGCCTGCTTCCTTTACCGCTATGCCGCCTACAAGGGGGAAACGGTGGCGGAGGGGGCCTTGGGTCTTTATAAGGACGCGGAAGCCGTCTCTCCCTGGGCGGAGGATGCGGTGCGCCATGCCGTGGGCCTCGGCATCCTCCAGGGCAGCGACCTGGGCACGTTGGAGCCCCAGGGCGTCGCCAACCGGGCCGCCCTGGCGGTCATGCTCCAACGGATGCGGACTCCGGCGGTGGGATAAGCATTTGTGACCGATTTGGAAACGAATTGTGAATTTTAGCAGGGAGTTCTTGACGAAAAGAGAGTTTTAGGGTATGCTTCCCCCGACAGTACCCATACTATGGGAGAAAAAAGGAGCAGGACAATGGACCGCATCTTAATGAACTATATCCAGGTGAGCCAGCACTTGTCCCAGCATTTTCGCAGCCATTTTGGGAAAATGAACCTTACCTTTCCCCAGGCCCTGGCTCTCAGCGTGCTTGGCGCAGAAGGTCCCATGCCCATCAGCAGGCTGGCTGAGAAGATGGGAAGCGCAAATTCTACCATTTCGGGCATTGTGGACCGGCTGGAGCGGCTGGAGCTTGCCAAACGCTCCCGCTCAGAGCTGGACCACCGGGTCATCTATGTGGAGGCTACCCCCAAGTATACCGAGCTTCGGAACAAGGCGAAAACCGGGGTGAACGAGTATTTCGGCGCCCTTTTGGACACGATGAAGCCGGAGGAGCGGGAGGAGGTAGCCCGCGCTCTGGAGCTTTTGGACCGGGCTTTGACCAGTAAGAGGGACGAAGAATAAAAAACACCGCATTTCCCGGAGGGGCCATGGCCCCTCCGGGAAATGCCGCCTGAACCGGCGGAGAGGAGGGAAGGAACATGAGGACGTCTTATGGCTATGACACTTACCGGGGCCGCACCAAGCTGCAAACTGCCCTGACGGTCCTTATTGTTATCCTGCTGGTAGTCCTGCTGCTGGCGGTGGCCGCTTTCTTCTTTCTCCAGCGGTACATGGTCTATACCGACGACGGGCAGGCCCGGTTGGAGCTGCCCTTTCTCCAGCAGGAGACCCCTGCTCCTCCCGCGCCTACCCAGAACCAGCCCCTGGTCATTGTGACGGCGGAGCCTGCGGCGACTCCGACTCCGGAACCCACCCCCGCCCCGGCAGAGCTTCCCGCCATTGCTCCCGTATCCCTGTTCCGGGCGGCGGTAACCGAGGGGAGCGCCCAGCGGCTGGTGACTGCCGCCGGGGGCAACGCCGCCCTTCTCAACATGAAGGCCAACGATGGCTCTTTGGGCTACGTGTCCTCCCTGCCCCGGGCTGTTTCCGCCGGGACCTCTGCCGCCGAGCCGGAGCTGAACGGACAGATTTTGGCGGTGACCGGCTCGGAGCTGTATACCATTGCCCGGGTGTCCTGCTTTAAGGACAATCTGGCGCCCAAGATGGATAATTCCCTGGCCATCAAAACTAACAGCGGCTATAACTGGCGGGACGGAGACGACACCCGCTGGATGAATCCCACCGTCCCGGCGGCAAGGCAATATGTGACGGAAATCTGCGTGGAGCTGGCGGACATGGGCTTTGACGAGATTTTGCTGGACGGCTCCGGCTGGCCCACCACAGGGAATCTGAACTATATTAAGGTGGGCGAGGCCTATGACCCCTCTAACCTGACCGGGGCGGTGGAGACCTTCTACTGGGAGGTGCGGGAAGCCTTGGGAGAGAAGGATGTTCTTCTTTCTATATCGGTGGAGGCCGGGGAGCTGAACGGAGCCTCTGCCCTTTCGGGCCAGACCGCCGGACTGCTGGGACAGTATGCCGACCGGGTGTACGTCCTGGGGGCGGAGACCGTGGGGGCCTGTGACGAGGTATTGGCGGCGGCCGGCCTGACCGGGAACGCCGTCATCTATGTGGACCCGACGGCCTCCGACCTGTCTACCACAGGCAAGCTGGTGGCAGCGGTGGGGTAAATGTAAAGTAAACTTTACATTTGGAATAAAACGATAAAACTGGCCCCTAAGTTTTGCTCAAAATCAGCGAAAACTTAGGGGCCAGTTTTATCGTTTTTCCTGTTCCAGAATAGCCCGCACCCGGTCCGCCAGCATCCGGTTTTCCTCTGCCAGCTCCCGGTAAAGCTGGGCGAGGCAGGGGTCGGCAGAGGCCTGGGCGGCGTCCATCAGAGCCGCCGCCTCCATTTGCTCGGCCCGAAACCTGGCCCGAAGGGCTTGCGCCACCGTGGTTTTTGCTGTCACAGTCCCCTCCGGCCTGGGGGCATAGTCCTTTCCGGAGATGAGAAAATAGGCGGCAGCCAGGCGGCGGAGCTGCTGGGATTTGGCGGCGGCCAGGGAGGCGAAGGAGCCCTGCTGTCCCCTGCGGCGGGCCAAGGAGCGGTAAGCGTTGCGGCACAAGGCGGCGTGGTCCATCCGCGCCTCCAGAACAGGAAGCTCTCCCAGGCTGGCTTCCCCCAGGCAGGGGATGGACTGGGGCGGGTCGGCCGGAGCGGGCAGGGGAGCGGGGACGGCCCGCGTCAGCGGCTGTGGGACTGTGGGGGTGAGGCCGGGGTCCTCCAGGGTGAAGGGGCAGTCTGTCCGGTCCTGGGGCATGACCCGGCGCCAGACCCGTTGGAAGGTGGCGTGGTCCAGCACGGGGGTGGGGGTTTCGTTCATAGGGATTCCTCCTTTTCCCTCTATTCTATGCAAAAAGAAAAAAGAGGCCACAAATGAAAAAAGAGTTGACAAGGAAGCCATATTTGGATATAATAATTCTTGCCTTTTCGGACGATTAGCTCAGCTGGTATGAGCATCCGCTTGACGTGCGGGAGGTCACAGGTTCAAGTCCTGTATCGTCCACCAAAAAGAAGCGCTGAGCGCCGCCCTGCGAGGGAACGGTAGGGCAAGCAAAGCGTGACAGCTTGTTCCCCATCAAGTCAAAAAGGGGCCCCGGCAAATTGCAAAGCAATTTGATGGGGAAAGGAAGAACGGTTCAGCGGATGTGAAGTTTTGGCCGCAGGCCAAGACGGAACGGAGCGTAGCCGTTCTGACGTGCGGGCATAGCTCATCTGGTAGAGCGCCACCTTGCCAAGGTGGAGGTAGCGAGTTCGAGCCTCGTTGCCCGCTCCAGAAAAGCAGTACCTAAAGATAGGTACTGCTTTCTTTTTTGCGCACAACAGAACTCGCTGCCTCCACCTCATTTCAATGGGAGGGAGCGAGTACGAACTACTTACCCTTAGCGGCTGTGCCGCTTTAGGGGAAGTTGATACCGGCTTGCCGGTGGCCTCGTTGCCCGCTCCAGAAAAGCAGTACCTAAAGATAGGTACTGCTTTCTTTTTTGCGCCCTTTTACACAAACACGGCCTGTGCCAGAGCCGCATATGACAGCGCGCCACCAAAGAGGGACGGGGAGGTATTGCGCTTCCCCTTGTAAGGTCCGGCTGGGCACCCCTAAAAGCCGGGGCGCCCAGCCGGAGGCGGCGGGAAAGGCGGCAGAGAGGGGTTTTGCGGTTTATAAAAAGGACTCCTTTGCGGGAATTTTGAGGTGTGATACCATAAGCAAAAAACGCAAGGGCGGCAGGGCTTCCATTTTGGACAAAAAAGAGGTATACTATGGGGCAAAGAAGTATGCCGCGGAGGTTCCATGTGATGAAAAAACTGCTTTTTATTTACAATCCCCATGCGGGCCGGGGTCAAATCCGGGGAAAGCTGGCGGAAATTTTGAACGCGTTTACCAGGGCAGGGTGCCTCTGTACTGCTTATCCCACCCAGGCTCCCGGCGATGCTGCCCGGGCGGCACGGGAGCTGGCCCCCGGCTTTGACCGGGTGGCCTGCTGCGGCGGGGACGGTACCCTTCACGAGGTGGTAGAGGGGCTGATGGAATTGCCGGAGGGCTCCCGGCCCCCTGTGGGCTACCTGCCCGCCGGGACCACCAACGACTATGCCCGGAACCTGAAGCTGCCCAAGGGAATGGAGGAGATGGCGGCGCTGGCGGCTTCCGGCGAGCCCCGCCCGGTGGACATTGGGCGGCTGGGGGAGAAGTGGTTCATCTATGTGGCGGCCTTTGGCCTTTTTACCGATGTGGCCTACAATACTCCCCAGTCCTTCAAAAACACCTTTGGGCACCTGGCTTATGTGATGAAGGGGGCCTCCGAGCTTGGCAATCTGAAGGGATATTCCCTCCGGGTGGAGCATGACGAGGGCGTTTTGGAGGGGGAATATCTTTACGGCATGGTGAGCAACACCGTGTCGGTGGGAGGCGTTCTGGGCCTGCCCAGCGACGAGGTGGTGCTGGACGACGGCCTTTTGGAGCTGGTGCTGGTGGAGAGGCCCCGGTCGGTGGCCCAGCTCAACGCTACGATTTTGGCGCTGGCGAAACAGGAGTATAACGCAGAGAGCGGGGTGGTGGGCCTTCACTCCTCCCGATTCCGAATCGCCTGCGCCGAGAAGGTGCCCTTCACTCTGGACGGAGAATTTGGCGGAGAGTACGCCGAAACGGAGATTGCCGCCGTCAATACGCCTGTCCGCATCGTATACGGAAAGTGATATAAAGATGAAAGATTACAACGCTGGAATCTTTGATGTAGCCGTGATCGGGGCGGGCCATGCGGGCATTGAGGCGGCTCTGGCCTCGGCCCGGCTGGGCTTGAAGACCCTTTGTTTCACGGTGAACCTGGACGCGGTGGGCAATATGCCCTGCAACCCCGCCATTGGCGGCACAGGGAAGGGACACCTGGTCCGGGAAATCGACGCCCTGGGCGGAGAGATGGCCAAGGCCGCGGATCAAGCCTGCATCCAGTACCGGGTGCTGAACCGGGGCAAGGGTCCCGCCGTCTGGTCCCTTCGGGCCCAGGCCGACCGCCGCCGCTACCAGGAGGTCATGAAGCATATTCTGGAATTGCAGGAAAACCTGTGGGTTAAACAGGCGGAAATTACCGATATTCTGACGGAGAACGGGGCGGTCTCCGGGGTCCGCACGGCCCACGGAGCGGTCTATACCGTGAAGGCCGTCATTGTCTGCTCGGGCACCTATCTGGCGGGACGGACCATCGTGGGAGAGGTTGCCCGGGAGAGCGGCCCGGACGGGCTTGCCGCCGCCGGGGCCCTGTCGGAGAGCCTGCGGGGGCTGGGAATCACCCTCCGCCGGTTCAAGACGGGCACGCCCCCCAGGGTGAACCGGCGGAGCGTGGATTTTTCCAAAATGGAGCTTCAGCCGGGGGATGAGGACCCCACGCCCTTTTCCTTTTCCACGGAGGAAAGGCCGGAAAACCGGACGGTATGTTGGCTGACCTACACCACGGAGGAGACCCACCGGGTCATTCGGGCCAATCTGGACCGATCTCCCCTTTACGACGGTACCATCGAGGGGGTGGGGCCCAGGTATTGCCCCTCCATTGAGACGAAAATCGTCCGTTTTCCCGACAAGCCCCGGCACCAGCTTTTTGTGGAGCCTATGGGACTGAATACGGAGGAGCTTTACATCCAGGGCTTTTCCTCCTCTCTGCCGGAGGAGGTCCAGGTGGAGATGCTCCATACCGTCCCCGGCCTGGAGAGGGCGGAGATGACGAGGGCGGCCTACGCCATCGAGTATGACTGCGTAGACCCCACGGAGCTGAAGCCTACCTTGGAGCACAAGAGGGTTTCCGGCCTCTACGGGGCGGGACAGTTCAACGGTTCCTCCGGCTATGAGGAGGCCGCCGCCCAGGGGCTGATGGCGGGGATCAACGCCGCCCGGAAGCTCTTGGGCCTTACCCCGGTGGTATTGGGCCGGGAGGAGGGCTACATCGGGGTGCTCATTGACGACCTGGTGACCAAAGGGACCAATGAACCCTACCGCATGATGACCTCCCGGACGGAGTACCGGCTTTTGCAGCGGCAGGACAACGCCGACAGGCGGCTCAGCCGTATCGGCTACGAGGTGGGACTGGTCGGCGGAGAGGAGTATCAGAGGGTGCTGGACAAGTACGCCGCGGTGGACAGGGAGATCGCCCGCCTGGAGAGGACGGGCTGCCCCGGCGGACATTTGGCGGACCTGCTGCGCCGCCCGGAGAACAGCTATGAAAGCATCCGGGCCTTTGATCCGGGCCGCCCGGAGCTGCCCGCCGCCGTTACCGAGGCGGTGGAAATCGAAATCAAATACGCCGGGTACATCCGCCGACAGAAACGGCAGGTGGAGGAGATGAAAAAGCTGGAGCGGCGGCCCATCCCGGCAGGGCTGGACTACCTCTCCATGGAGGGGCTGCGCCTGGAGGCCCGGCAGAAGCTGGACAAAATACGCCCGGAAAACCTGGGCCAAGCCAGCCGGATCTCCGGGGTCAGTCCCGCCGATGTGGCGGCCCTCATGGTCTATCTGGAGAAAGGCGGCGCCCATGAAGCCTGAGGTGATTTTGGGCCTCTCGGGCGGCGTGGATTCCGCCGTGGCCGCCCGCCTGCTGATGGAAAACTACGCCGTTACCGGCCTGTACCTCTCCATCGGCCCGGAGGCCGCGGGAGAGGAGGATGCCCGCAGGGTGGCGGAGGAGCTGGGGATCGAATTTTGTACCATGGATATATCCGAGGCGCTGGAAAAGCACGTAAAGGCTCCCTTTGCCGCCGACTACCTGTCGGGGCGCACTCCGCTGCCCTGCGCCCGGTGCAATCCCCTGGTGAAGTTTCCTGCCCTGCTGGCCTTGGCCGATAAGCGGGGGGCGGACTACATCGCCACGGGCCACTACGCCAGGATCGGGGCGGGGAAGGCCGGAAGGAGCCTCCTTTTGCGGGGCCTGCCTGCCAACGACCAGTCCTATATGCTCTCCCAGCTGCCGCAAAACATACTACAAAGAGTGATATTCCCCCTTGGAGATTACGATAAGTCAATGGTTCGGGAGCGGGCCAGGGATTATGGTATTCCGGTGGCGGAGAAGCCGGACAGTATGGAAATCTGCTTTATTCCCGGCGACGATTATGGGAAATGGCTGGAGGACCGGGGGCAGAGCTGTCCTCCCGGAGATTTTGTGGCCCCTGACGGCAGGGTGCTGGGGCGGCACAGGGGCATCCACCGCTATACGCTGGGGCAGGGCCGGGGCCTGGGGGTGTCCGGGCCTCACCGCTATTATGTGTCTGCCATAGACCCGGAGAGCAACAGGGTGATCCTCTCCGACGGGTCGGATCTGGCGCGGGAGGAGATATTCTGCAGGTCGCCAAACTGGATCGCCATTTCGGAGCTGGACGGCCCCAGGGAGGTGACGGCCCGGTTCCGCCATGCCAAGACGGAGACTCCCTGCACCATCCTTCCCCGGAAGGACGGCGTGCTGGTCAGGGCCCATTCCCCGGTCCGGGCGCCTACGCCGGGGCAGCTGGCGGTGTTTTACGATGGAGACCTGGTTTTGGGAAGCGCATGGATCGAAGCATAAAAACGGGGAGGCGGCCAGAAAGGCCGCCTCCCCGTTTCAGACTGTCAAAAAATCTTTTGACAGTCTGTGTCGCATTTTGAACCTGCTTCACAGGTTCAAAAGCTCCATTGAAATGGGTGAAAGAGGACCCTGATGGTCCCCTTTCACACTTTTCCTCCTTCCGAAACCTTTCCCTGCTTCGGTTTTTCGACAACCTGAAACGGGGAGACGGCCCAAAGGCCGCCTCCCCGTTTTTTCTTATTTGTGAAGCTGTTCTTCCCGGCGCTTCAATATCCTGGGGAACCGGTAGGCGAACATGCACCCGGTGGTGGTGGCTGCTAGGACGTCTGCCACCGGTTCGGCCAGCCATACGGCAAAGACCTTGTCGGACAGAAACAGGGGGAGAATGAAAATCAGGGGGATCAGCAGGATGACTTTGCGGAGCAGGGCCAGGAAAAGGGAGATTTTCGCCTCCCCCAGAGCCACGAAGGTCTGCTGGCAGGCGGACTGGACGCCGAACATGAAGATGCCGGCGAAATAGACCCGCAGGGTCCGGGTGGCCACCTCCACCAGCTCCGGCTTGTCATTGAAGATGGCAATAAATACGCCGGGGAACAGCTCCACCAGGGCCCAGATGGACACGGTGAAGGTGAGGCAGCTGATGAGCAGCAGCCGGAAGGCCTGCTTGACCCGGTCCAGATTGCCCGCTCCGTAGTTGAAGCCCACAATGGGCTGGGCTCCTTGGGACAGGCCGTGGAGGGGCATGGTGCCTACCTGCATGACCGAGGAGGCGATGGTCATGGCGCCCACGTAGGGGTCGCCGCCATATTTCAGCAGGGAGGAGTTAAAGGAGATGCTGACCAGGCTCTCGGTGGACTGCATGATGAAGGGGGACACACCGATGGCGATCACGGGGAGAAGGACCGAGGCCTTCAGGCGCAGGTGCCGGAGGCGCAGCTTCAGCAGGGTCCGCTTGCCCAGCAGGAACAGGACGACCCACACTGCCGACACCGTCTGGGACAGGATGGTAGCCAGGGCCGCCCCCTCCACGCCCATGTGGAGGCCGAAGATAAAGAGAGGGTCCAAAAGAATGTTGCACACCGCGCCGATGACCACCGTCAGCATGGAGAAGGTGGCAAAGCCCTGGGTGGTGATGAAATTGTTAAGGCCCAGGGAAAAGAGCACGGACACCGTACCCCAGAGGTAAATCTCCAGGTAGCCGCTGGCGTAGGGCAGGGTGTTTTCACTGGCCCCAAAGAGGAGCAGCAGCGGCTCCCGGAAAAGCTGAAACAGGACGGTGGACAGGGCCGCCATTACCAGCAGAAGGGCGGTGCAGCCGCCCAGAATGGCCTCAGCTCCGTCGATGTCCTTCTCCCCCATGCGGATGGCGGCCCGGGAGCCGCCGCCCATCCCGGCCAGGGAGGACAGGGCGGAGATGAACATAATGATGGGGAAGGAGACTCCCAGCCCTGTCAGGGCCAGATCGCCGACCTCCTCCATGTGACCGATATACATTCGGTCCACAATGTTGTAAAGGGCGTTGATGAGCTGGGCCGCCACAGCGGGGACTGCCAGCTTTACCATGAGCCGCCCCACCGGGGCGGCGCCAAGCACGTTTTTGTCATCCATCAGGTGTTCTGCTCTCCTTCCAAGAAATAGGTGGCCTCCATGTCCGCCACACTGAGGGCAAAGGCCAGGGGATACTTTTCCAGGGCCTGCCCTACCAGACGGCTGTCCTCACTGCCCGAAAAGCCCATGTGCCAACGGATGGCCATGGCCTCCTCCCGCTTCAGCTTCATAAAGCCGGAGATGATGTAGACGGATTTCTCACCGTGGCCATAGGGCAGGGGGTCCTCATAGAAAAAAGCGGGGACCTTTTCCCACTGGCCTGTCTGCTCATTCTTTACGTTCCGGGTCCCCGCCTTGTAGCATCCGGCTTTGCACAGGTCGTGGAGCAGGGCGGCGATGGCTACGCTCTCGGGGGGGACCTCCAGCCCGTACAGCTCCTGGACCCGCTCCCGGGCCAGATAGTCCTTCAGGCAGTGGTAGACGTTCAGGCTGTGATCGCAAAGGCCCCCGGCATAGGCGCTGTGAAACTTGGCGGAGGCGGGACAGGTAAAGAAATCAGACTTGTTCTCCAGATAATCCAGCAGGGCGTCGGCCCCTTCCCGATGAATATTTTCCTGGTAAATTCCGATAAATTCTTCTTTTCCGCTCATAGGCAGGACCTCCTTTCGCTTTGAAAAAGAGTATACCACACCCTGCGCCCCAAAACAAGGACCGAACCTCCCGGCCTGTCCGTCCATAGGATAGCCAAGAGGTGATTCCATGGACTTTTTTTCCGCCTTGTGCGCGGGATTGTTGTTTGCCCTGGCCTGCAACCTGGATACTGTGCTGGCGGCTATGGGCCGGGGAGCGGGAGGCGGCCTGGGGCTGCGGGAGGTCCTGACCGCCGCCGCGGTGACCACGGCGGTGACCTTTCTGTCGCTGACCTTGGGCTCTCTGGGAGCTGCCCTGCTGCCCGCCGGCCTCGCTGAACGGCTGGGGGGACTGGCCCTTACCGCTTTGGGGCTGTGGTACTTATTGGACGCCCTCCGGGGCAAGACGGGAAACCCCGAGGAGCCGGGCCGGGGCTGGCTGGCCCTCTCCGCGGCCCTGGCGGTCAATAACGCCGGGGTGGGGGTGGCGGCGGGGGTCACGGGGTTGTCTCCGGTCCTGGCCTCCGGGTGCAACTTTGCCGTGACCATCCTGTCTTTGCTTTTGGGACGCCAGTTGGGCAGGAGCCTGTCCCGCTGGAGCAGCTTGGCCCTTCCGGCTTCCGGGGGGCTCTTGGTAGCCTTGGGCCTGTGGCAGCTTTTATAGGAGCTTTCCTGAAAAAGAACGCCCGCTCCGCAATTTGCGGAGCGGGCGTTCTTTCGTGAGGGGGCCAGGGACATGAAAAAGGACGGGGAAATCCCATTCTTTTCCGCGTCAGGCCGCATCCATGCTTTCCAGTTCGCTCTGGGCCTCGCTCATAGTGTCTGCTGAGAAGTAAAAGTGCCCAGTAGCGTCAAAAACCTCGATGTGGCCTCTCACATACCGCAGTTCGAACCGTTCTGTCATGTGGACCTCACTCCTTTCTTCTGTGCTTCCATCCTACCAAATAAAGTGTCCCATTATACGGACTTAAACGGGCGCCGGTTACCCGGCCTCCGTTAAGTCTTGAAAATATTGGACGGCAAGGGCCGTCATTTGCTCCGCCGGTTCCCGGAAACCGCCGGACATCCAGTCCAGCAGCAGACCGCTGAGGCCGTGGAGAAGAAAGCGGCGGGCGGACTCCTCCGGGTCTCCTCCCCCCGGTTGGAAAAGGCGTTCCTCCAAAAAGAGGTACAGCTTGGTAAAGAGGCTGGGGTCGGCGCCGGAGGAGAGGAGGGGCTTCCATTCCTCCTGCTTTCCGGCGAGTCCCTGGACAGCGAGGGCGATGGCCTCCCCGGGACTGTGGTCCGCCTGGGGCGGCTCCGCCTGGCTCAAGAGGGCCAGCTCCAGCTCGTATAAAATGCCGTATGGATTGTCGTAGTGCCGGTAAAAGGTGGCCCGGTTGATTTCGGCCAGCCGGCATATATCGGCCACGGTGATCTTGTCAATGGCCTGCTCCTTCAGAAGGGAGAGGAACGATTGCCGTATCACCATTTTTGTATAGCGAACTCTCCCGTCTATGGCAAAGCCCCTCCCAATGGGACACACGCGCCAAGTGTGCTCCCGCCGATTCTGTGCGGTCTATCCGCAGCGTTTCTTTCGCTCCTGTTTCCCACACCATACCACAAATGCAACATCTGTATTATAAATTTTGTTTGTTGCGAACCGGCGTTTCAAAGGGCCGAAAGCTGATCTTTTCAAAGAACTACTTGTAGTATAGCACGAAAAAAATGGAAATGCAACAGTCGTTTTGAAATTTCTCAATGTATTTTTAATTTCCTTAGAAAATTAGTAAAAATATATATTTTTACTTGCGATAGAAAGAAAATATACAAATAATAATAAAAATATGGTTGTTTTATAGTGGCAAAAAAGGGATAAAAAATCGCCGTACAATGAAAGAAAATCATTGTACGGCGATGTAGAATGATGAAATTTTAGGAAGGCTGCCTCAGCACAGCTTGGCCCCGGCGGGAATGGCATCGCTGACCATCAGCAGGTTCAGCACTTCCTCTCCCTTTTCAGTGTGGACGGCGGAAATCAACATTCCGCAGCTTTCCAGGCCCATCATCTTCCGGGGAGGCAGATTTACAATGGCCACCAGGGTTTTGCCCACCAGGTCCTCAGGCTTGTACCACTTGGCAATGCCCGACAAAATCTGCCGGTCAACGCCTGTGCCGTCGTCCAGGGTAAAGCGGAGCAGCTTATCCGACTTCTTTACGTTCTCGCAGGCCTTTACCTTGACCGCCCGGAAGTCGCTCTTGCAGAAGGTGTCAAAGTCCACCTTTTCCTCGGTAAGCGGTTCAATTTCCAGGGCAGGGAGGGCGGCCTTTCTGGCTTCCTCGGCGGCCTTTTCCAGTTCGGCAAGCTCCTTTTCCGCGTCGATGCGGGGGAACAGGTTCTCGCCCCGGTTTACGGTGACGGTGGAGGGCAGGACTCCCCAGCTCCCGGCGCTGTCCCAGGTCTTGCCGGAGGCGCCGCAGCTGCCGAGCTGACAAAAAATGGCCTCGGCGGTGTCGGGCATGAAGGGGGTGAGGAGCACAGCGCAAATGCGGAGGGTCTCCAGCAGATTATACAGGACCCGTCCCAGCCGGGGCCCGTTGGCCTCCATATCCTTGGCAAGAGTCCAGGGGGCGTTCTCGTCAATATACTTGTTGGCCCGGCTGATGACCTTGAAAATCTCCTCCAGAGCCTTGTGGGGAGCGTAGTGGTCCATGGCTTCCTGGTACTTGTCCCGCAGGGCGGCGCCCAGGGAGGTAAGTTCGCTGTCCTTTTCAGCGTCCGCCGACTGCTCCGCCGGGAGGGTCCCGCCGAAATACTTTTCCGCCATGGACACGGTGCGGGAGAGCAGGTTCCCCAAGTCGTTTGCCAGGTCGATATTGATGGTCTGGATCAGCAGTTCGTTGGAGAAGTTGCCGTCGGAGCCAAAGGGGAAGGTCCGCATGAGGAAGAACCGGAGGGCGTCCACCCCGAATTTTTCCGAGAGCAGGTAGGGATCCACCACGTTACCCTTGCTCTTGGACATCTTGCCCCCGTCCAACAGCAGCCAGCCGTGACCAAAAACCTTCTTGGGCAGGGGCAGGTCCATGCTCATGAGCATGGCGGGCCAGATGATGGTGTGGAACCGGACGATCTCCTTGCCGATGATGTGGACGTCGGCAGGCCAGAAGGTATCCAGATCGTTATATTTGTCGTTTTGATAACCCAGAGCAGTCATGTAGTTAAAGAGGGCGTCAATCCATACATAGACCACATGGCCGGGATCAAAGTCCACAGGGACCCCCCAGGTAAAGCTGGTCCGGGAGACGCACAGGTCCTCCAGGCCGGGCTTGATGAAGTTGTTTACCATTTCATGAACCCGGCTCCGGGGCTCCAGGAAGTCGGTGTTCTCCAGCAGGTCCTGGACCCGGTCAGCGTACTTGGAGAGCTTAAAGAAATAAGCCTCTTCCTTCGCATCCTGAACCTCCCGGCCGCAGTCGGGGCACTTGCCGTCCACCAACTGGGACTCGGTCCAGAAGGACTCGCAGGGCTTGCAGTATTTACCCACGTAGTTGCCTTTATAGATGTCTCCCTTGTCGTACATGGCCTTGAATATCTTCTGGATGGCGGAGACGTGGTAGTCGTCGGTGGTGCGGATGAACCGGTCGTAGCTGATATTCATCAGCTTCCACAGGTCCAGGACTCCCCGGTCCCCCTCCACGATGTTGTCCACATACTGCTGGGGAGTGACTCCGGCTTCCTTGGCCTTGTCCTCGATCTTCTGGCCATGCTCATCGGTACCGGTGAGGAACATCACATCATAGCCCTGGAGCCGCTTATACCGGGCGATGGTATCGGTGGCTACGGTGCAGTAGGCGTGGCCGATGTGGAGTTTGTCCGAGGGATAGTAGATGGGGGTGGTAATATAAAATTTCTCAGGCATTTTCGTCAGCCTCCGTTTCAGCTTCCGCCGGGAGCTGCTGGCGCTCCACCGGCGGATGGTTTAAAATAAGGGCGGCGTGGGCGGTGAGGTAAAGCACCGCAAAGAGAAACCGAAGGGCGTCTGCCAGCGGATGGACGTCCGCCAGGGTCACCAGGCAGAAGTAGGTCCCCGCCAGACAGAAAAAAAGGGCCCGACGGGGCTTCCCACAGCCAAAGGAATGCCCCGCAATGTAGTAAAGGCCCAACAGGGAGGCGACGATGGCCAGGACCTCGTAAAGATAATCCTGAACCATGGGGTCGGCGGACCGGGTCTGATAGGCGGAGATGAGCCATATGCAGTAGAGCAGGCACGGCTCCAGGGTGGAAAGGCACTCTCGGCCCCCCTCGCCCCGGAGAAGGGCACGGGTCCAAAAAAAGACACAGGGCAGCGCACCGATGCCCAGGACGATCCGCAGGGTGGATAAAACCAGGGCGGTGGCCCGGAGAAAGGCGGTCTCCCCCTCAAAGGAAAACAGGCCGTTTACCGAGCGGGCGACAATTTCCACTCCGCCGCTTGCCAGCAGGAGCATGGCGGAAAGCACCAGGGCAGTGGCGGCCAGGGCATTCTGCCGTCCGGCGGCAAAGGCGGTCTCCCAGTCCAGGGAAGACTCCTCCCCGCGGCACAGGAGTAGAAGGAGAAGGAGTATCAAAGCGGAAAAGGCCATCAGTACCATGGCGGCGGGAGCGCCGGGGATGGCAAGGCCGGTATCCGCCTCAAAGCCGGAGGCAAGCTGCCATTTCCGCAGGGCAAACCCCGCCGCTCCGCCCAACAGGGCCAGGATGGGGGGGAGGAACTTTTTTTCCATAGCGTCAGATCCTCTCTTTGTGAGGTCGATATAAATGGAATATATAGTATAACACAAATTTTGGTATTTGAAAAGGGGGACGGAAGGAATCCGCCCCCCTTTGAGGGAAACCTGGTTAATTTTCTGCCAGAAAATAGCCCATAGCCGCCTCGTAGCCGTAAAGGCCCAGGCCGCAGATTTGCCCCACACAGGCGGGAGCGGTCACGCTTTTGCACCGGAACTCCTCCCGCTGGTGGACATTGGAAATGTGGACTTCCACGCAGGGCACGTCCACCGCCTTCAAGGCGTCCAAAATGGCGATGGAGTAGTGGGTGTAGGCGCCGGGATTCAGAATGATGGCGTCATAGGCCCCGCCGGCGGCGTGAATGGCGTCGATAATGGCCCCCTCGTGGTTGGACTGGAAGCACTCCGCCGTGCTGCCGTGGGCGGCGGCAAAGGCCTTCAGCCTTTGGCAAAGGGCCTCATAGCCGTCCTTGCCGTAAATCTCCGGCTCCCGCTGCCCCAGCAGGTTCAGGTTGGGCCCGTTAATGATAAGAAATTTCATTGGATTCCCTCCATGACCCTCGCCGCCGTGGACACGGGCGAGGTAAAATCGGTGACGGTCACATCTGCCCAGCGGGCGTATATCTCCCGGCGCTGGGCGGCCCGGGCCAGAAACGCCTCCCGGCCCTCCCGGGCCAGGGGCCGTTCGCTCATGTCCTCATGGTCGAAAATGTCGCCGGGGTCCCGGTCCAGCCAGACCACCGTGCCGCTCGCCTTTAGAGCGGACATAGCCCCCTCCTGTATGGGGAGCCCCCCGCCGCAGGCGATAATGAGGTCCTGCCGCAGACTGAGGGCCTGGGCCACTCCCACCTCCAGAGAGCGGAAGTAGCCCTCGCCCTGGGAGGTAAAAATTTCCGGGACGCTCATGCCCTCCTGCCGCTCAATGAACCGGTCTGTGTCCACCAGGGCGCGCTTGAGGCGGCTTGCCAAAAGACTGCCCACTGTAGTCTTGCCGCAGCCCATCATGCCGATGAGAATGATATTTTTCATGGCTCATACCCCTTAAAATTTCCCAAAATACGCAGGTCCGCCGAAAGCTGGTCCAGCTCATGGAGCACCCCGTCCATACCGGGGGCGGTCAGGTCCCCGGTGAACTCCACAAAGAAGCGGTACTCCCAGCCCCGGTCGGGGATGGGGCGGGACTCCAGTTTGACCAGGTTCAGCCCGTGGACGGCAAAGACCGTCAATATCTCATGCAGGGAGCCAGACTGGTGGGGCAGGGAAAACACGGCGGCGATCCTGTCCCGGCCCTGGCGCAGCTCCAACCGGGGGGAGACCGCCATGAAACGGGTAAAGTTGGCGGTATTGTGGTTGATGGGACAGGCCAAAATGTTCAGCCCGTACAGCTTTGCTGCCCGCTTGGAGCAGATGGCGGCGGCGGTCCGGTCCTTTGTATGGGCCACCTGCCTGGCGGAGCCCGCCGTGTCCAGAGTGGGCGTTCGCTTCCAGCCGGGGTGTCCGTCCAGAAACCTGTCGCACTGCATCAGTCCCTGCTCGTGGGAGTAGACCGTCTTAATATCCTCCATGCCGACGCCGGGAAGGGCGGCAAGACAATGCTCCACCTTTACCTGCCACTCTCCCACCAGGGAGAAATCATACTGGGCCAGCAGGTCGTAGACCTGGCGGATGGACCCGGTGGAGGAATTTTCAATGGGCAGCATGGCATAGTCCGCCCTGTTCTGGGCCAAAGCCTCGAATACATCGTTGAACCAGGGCAGGCCCTGGGAGCGGACCTCCTCCCCGAAGAACCCGGCGGCGGCCTCCTCACTGTAAGCTCCCGGCTCTCCCTGGTAGACCACATGGGGGGCCCTGACAGGGTCCCGCCGCCATTCATAGGCCTTGAGCCAGCGGGCAAAGCCCGGGTCCCCGGTCCCCTCCCGGACCACCCTGCGCTGCTGGCGGCGGGAAATGGCCATAATGGATTCATAGAGAGAGGCCACGTCCGCCTTTTCGAAGGGGTCTGGGGCCAGGGCGGTCTTGTCGGCAATGACCTGCCGCTCCCGCCCGCTGTCCAGCACGGGGATGCCGTTTGCCTTCTTATATTCGCCCACCTTTTGTGTCACCGCCATCCGCTCCAAAAAGAGGGGGACAAGCCGGCTGTCGATGGCGTCGATCTGGGCGCGGTAGGTTTCCAATTCGGTCATAGGGGACAACTCCTTAAATGCCTAAAATCTCACAGGCCGCCAACGCCGCCGCCGCCTCGATGACGGGTACGGCCCGGTGGACCACACAGGGATCGTGGCGGCCCTTGATCTCGATCTCCACTTCCTCCCCGGTCCGCAGGTCTACGCTTTCCTGGGGGAGAGCGATGGAGGGGGTGGGACGCATGGTTACCTCAAATACCACAGGCATCCCGTTGGTGATCCCGCCGTTTACTCCTCCGGCGTGGTTGGTCTTTGTGACCACCTTTCCGTCCTTTACCTCAAAGGGGTCGTTGGCCTCGGTGCCCCGCATATAGGCAAAGCCCACCCCGGCCCCAAAGGCCACCGCCTTCACGGCGGGGACGGCAAAGAGGTATTGGGAGAAAATCCCCTCCACATTCCGTCCAAAGTCAGGGGCTCCCAGCCCGGCGGGGAGGCCCGCCACGGCACATTCAATGGAGCCGCCCACCGAATCCTGACCGTCCCTGGCCTCCAAAATGGCCTGACGCATCTCCTCCCCCTTGCCGTCGTCCAAAACCGGAAAGGGCTTGTCCTGCACAGCCTTCAGCTCCTCCGCATCCTCCCAGGCCCGGTCCAAAATACCGTAGACGGCGCTGATATGGGAGGCGACCCAAACCCCCTCCTGGGCCAGTATCTGCTTGGCTACCGCTCCCGCCGCCACCAGCGGGGCGGTGAGACGGCCGGAAAAGTGGCCTCCGCCCCGGTAGTCCAGGCAGCCCTTGCTCTGAATAAACCCGGCGTAATCTCCGTGACTGGGCCGGGGGGTGTAGCGGAGGGCCTCATAATCGGTGGAATGCTGGTCGGAATTGGGAATGACCAGGCACAGGGGCGTTCCGGTGGTCTTTCCCTCAAAAACCCCGGAGAGAATATGAACCTGATCCGCCTCCCTCCGCTGGGTGGAAAGCCCGTCCCTTCCGGGAGCCCGGCGGGCCAGCTCCTTTTCCATGGCCTCCATGTCCAGGGCGAGGCCCGCTGGGACTCCCTCCAGCGCCACTCCGATGGCAGGGCCGTGGGATTCTCCGAAAATGGTGTATTTCATGCCGTGACCTCCCGGATGTGCCCGCCCAGGCGGACGTATTCTTCCCAAAAGCTGGGATAGGACTTATTGACCGCCCCCGCTCCCGTCAGGGTGACGGGCCTTTCACACCGGGTGGCGGCAATGGCGGCCATCATGGCGATGCGGTGGTCGTTAAAGGAATCCACCGTCACGCCTCCGGGGAGCGTTTCCCTGCCATGGATGAGGAGGTGATCCGCCCCCTCCTCCACCTCCGCCCCCAGGGCGTTCAAAACCCGGGTCACAGAGGCCAAGCGGTCGCTCTCCTTGATCCGCAGCCGCCCCGCATTGACCAAGCGGGTGGTTTCCCCCGCCCGGAGAGCCGCCATAGCGGCCAGAGGCGGCACCAGGTCGGGACAGTCCGACACGTCGATCTCCGCATCCCCCGGCTGGGACAGCCTGACAAAGTGCTCCGCCACCACCTTATCCCCCTGGGTGGAGCGGGGATTCAGCCCCTTTACCTCCACCGGATTACCCAGAGACAGGGCGGCGTACCAGAACCCGGCCTGAGACCAGTCCGGCTCCACGGTAAATTCACCGGGGCAGTAGGTCTGGTTTCCATGAATATAAAAATAGGGACGCCCCTCTCCCGGTTTTTCCACCGCCACCCCTGCGGCAGACAGGGTCTCCATGGTCATCAAAATATAGTCCCAGCTCTCAATGGGTGTGGTGGGACAGATAGAACTGTCTCCGTCCAGCAGGGGCAGGGCGTAAAGAAGCCCCGTAATGAACTGGGAGGACACATTGCCGGGGAGGGAGTATTTCCCGGGGGATAATATCCCCTGCACCGTAAGGACCCCGTCCTTCTGCTGGTAAAAAATCCCCTTTTCCTCAAAAAGATCAAAGTAAGGCTTTTGGGGCCGCTCCATAAGCCGTCCCCGCCCGGTAAACCGCCCGCCCCCCCGGAGGGCCAAGGCCACGGGAATGAGAAACCGGAGCGTAGAACCCGACTCCCCGCAGTCCAGCATCGGGTGGGCCATGCGGCGGAGAGGGGACATGGCGTTGGCCCCCAGGCCCCGGACGGAGACGGACTCTCCCCTCCGGGCAAACTCCGCCCCCAGCTCGGTCAGACAGCCTATGGTGGCCCGAATATCCTCCGAATCCGCCAAATGGTGCACCACGCTTTCCTCTCCCGCCAGAGCGGCGGCCATAAGAAAACGGTGGGCCTGGGATTTGGAGGGAGGCGGGGTAACGGAGCCCTTCAATTGTGAGGGGGTGATGATAAGGGTCATGGATGGCCTCCTTTACCGCCCGTAAATGGCTTCCAGATTTTGAAGCACGGCCTCTTTGCTCATTTTGGTGGGCAAAGCCTCGCCCATTTTCTTGAGGAAGATCATGGTAATATCCTTCCCCTCGTTCTTCTTATCCAGGCCCACAGCCTTCACCATGGTCTCCCAATCGCAGTCGATGTGGGTGGGCAGCTCCAGGGCCTTCAAAAGCTCCATAAGGGCCTGGATGCCGTCGTCGCTTTCCATGACCCCCAGACCAAACCCAAGCTGAAGGGCCACGCACATCCCCGCCGCCACCGCCTGTCCGTGGGTCCAGGTCTCATAGTTCCCCGCCAGCTCAAAGGCGTGGCCCACGGTGTGGCCAAAGTTCAAGATCATCCTTTTTCCCGTGTCCCGCTCGTCTTCTTCCACAACAGAACGTTTAATCTCACAGCAGGTATACAGAACGTGTTCAATATTTGCCATAATTTCGGCCCTGGAGGGGTGGGCGCAGAGAAAATCAAAAAACTCCCGGTCGGCAATGCAGCCGTATTTGACCACCTCCGCCATGCCGTCGGAGAAGGTTTTGTCGTCCAGGGTAGCCAGGGTGTCCGGGTCCATGAGCACCGCCCTGGGCTGCCAGAAGGCCCCGGCCAGATTTTTCCCGTGCTGGAGGTCGATGGCCACCTTACCCCCCACAGAGGAATCCACCTGAGCCAGCAGGGTGGTGGGGATTTGAATGAAGTCCACCCCACGGAGGATGGTGGCGGCGGCAAACCCCGCCAAATCTCCCACCACGCCGCCCCCCAGGGCTACCACCGCATCGGTGCGGGTGAGGCCCGCCTCCGCCATGGCCTCCCACAGCCCGGAAAGCCGTTCCACGCATTTGGAGCCCTCTCCGGCGGGGATGATATGGCCAAAAAATTGAAATCCCGCCCCCTCCAGGCTTGCCTTTCCCCGGTTATAGTAGAGGGGTCCCACGTTGCTGTCGGTGACCACAAAGAGCTTCCGGGCCTTGGGGCAGACCGGGCGAATAGCCTCCCCGGCCCCATCCAGCAGGCCCTTTGCGATATGAATGTCATAAGACCTGGAACCTAAATTGACAGAAAGGGTTTTCATGGGCGGCACATCCTTTCAGTAGACATCTGAGTTGTTATTTTACCAGAGTTTTCCCCACCAGGTCAACCAGTGCGGAGACTTTCCCCATGAGAGCGTCAAAATGCTCTGGGGTCAGGGACTGCTGCCCGTCGCACTTGGCGTGGGGCGGGTCGTTGTGGACTTCAATGATAAGTCCGTCGGCCCCCGCCGCCACTGCCGCCAGGGCCAGAGGCTCCACCATCCAGTACATTCCCGCCGAGTGGGAGGGGTCCACCACCACCGGCAGATGGCTCATCCGCTTGACGGCGGGGATGGCGGACACGTCCAGGGTGTTCCGGGTATAGGTCTCAAAGGTGCGGATGCCCCGCTCACAGAGGATCACGTTCTCGTTGCCCTCGGACATGATATATTCCGCCGACATGATCCACTCCTCATAGCTGGAGGAGAGGCCCCGCTTCAGAAGGACAGGCTTGGAGAGCTTGCCCACCTCTTTCAGAAGGTCAAAATTCTGCATATTCCGGGCGCCGATCTGGATAATATCCACTTTGTCCTCAAAAAGCTGGCAGTATTTGGGACTCATCAGCTCGGTGACAATGGGCATACCCGTAGCGGCCTTGGCCTCCAAAAGCAAGTCCAGTCCCGGCGTTCCCATGCCCTGAAAGGAGTAAGGGCTGGTACGGGGCTTAAAGGCCCCGCCCCGGAGGAGGGCGGCCCCGGAGCCCTGCACGTCTCTGGCAACCTCAATGATCTGCTCCTCACTCTCCACCGAGCAGGGCCCTGCGATGACGGCAAAGCTGCCGCCGCCGATGGCGGCAGCGCCGCTTTTTACCACCGTGTCCTCCGGGTGAAACTTCCGGTTGGCCCGCTTATAGGGCTCCGATACCCGCATGACCCGCTCGATGTGCTCATTAATGGAAATTTTATCAATGTCAATGGCGGTGGTATCGCCCACCAGCCCCAGAATGGTGCAGTCTACGCCGTTGGTGACCCCTACCTGAAGCCCCTGGAGCTGGAACTGCGCCACCAGCTTGTCAATTTCCCGCTGCTGCGTACCCGGTCTCATAACCACGACCATACATCATCTCTCCTTTGCTGATAAAAAAAGAACCCATCGACGATGAACGTCAATGAGTTCCTGTTTGACAGGTATTCTGTCCGGTCTGGGCCGGACAGGCTCATTTCGTCCATCCTATTTCTCCGCGGCAAAATAGCCCATGCCCGTAAATCGGGCATAGGAAGCAAAGAAAAAGGATGCGGTTGTGAGGGCGCTTGCAGGCATGGGAAAAACCTCACTTTAAAATGACTGACCCTATTATATGCCTATCTCTCAGGAAAGGCAACAAAAAATTTCCCCCGCCCTTGTGTTTTGCCAAAGGACTTGTTATGATAAGGATATATCATTTATGAGGAGGCACCGGCCATGATAACCAAAACCACCAAGCGTATTGAGGAGGTCTTTAAGGCCCAGAACTGGAATTACAGCATCGACGAGCATCCCAGCGGCGGAAGCTCCGCCCTCATTACCGGCTTTGATCTGAAATCGGGCCGTTCCATCGAGATCTTTTTCATCTCCGGGGCTGCGGACCAGGGGGAGGACCTGGCCGTTCGGGTCTTTCAGTATGTGACCATCCCCTCGGGCCGGGAGGAGGCGGGCCGGAGAGCCTGCAACGAGGCCAACAGCAAGTACCGCTTTACCAAGTTTGTATACCGGGAAAGCGGCGATGTGGCCATCGAGATGGATATGCCCGCCGAGACCCAAAACGTGGAGGCCGTAGTGGTAGAGCTGCTCTACCGGCTGCTTGACATTGCCGATGATGCTTATCCCATTTTTGAAAAGGCCCTTGCCACGTCTACTACTCCCGCCTCCCCCAACAGCACCGAGCGTTTTTGAGCCGGGGCGGTAAGTGTGGAAAAGGGAAAGCCCCCGAACCCACTGAGTTCGGGGGCTTTCTTATGCTCGGGCGGTCATGGCCCGCGATTTTTTAATACGCCACGCCCCAGTAGATCATGTGCTTGGCCTTTTTGCCGCAGATGGCGCAGGTATCGGCCAAATGCTCCTGCTCCAGGGGGATGCACCGGGAGGACATTCCCGCCTCCTCCTTCATCTTCAGCTCGCACTCCAGCTCGCCGCACCACATGGTCTTGATAAAGCCGCCCTTCTCCTCCTGAATGGTCTTGGCTTCCTCCAGGGAGTAGGCGGGGAAGGTGTTGTCCTCCAAATTCTTCTTGGCCTTGGCAAAAAGCCCATCGTGGATGTCGTCCAGCATCTTGGCCACCGTGTCCTCAATGCCGTCCAGGGACACAAAGACCTTCTCCCCGGAATCCCGGCGCACCAGCACGCACTGGTTCTTCTCCATATCCTTGGGGCCCAGCTCCAGCCGGAGGGGCACGCCCTTCATCTCGTACTCGGCAAACTTCCAGCCGGGGGCCTTGTCGCTGTCGTCCATCTTCACCCGGAACCCGGCGGCCTTCAGCTTGTCCATGACGGCCTGGTTGGCCTCCAAAACCCCCTCCTTGTGCTGGGCCACGGGGATGATGATGACCTGGGTGGGGGCCACACGGGGGGGCAGCACCAGCCCCCGGTTGTCGCCGTGGGTCATGATAATGCCCGCGATGGTCCGGGTGGAGTAGCCCCAGGAGGTCTCAAAGGGGGTCTTTTGCTGGTTGTCCTTGTCGGTGAAAGCAATGCCAAAGGCCCGGGCAAAGCCGTCTCCAAAATAGTGGCTGGTACCGTTCTGCAGCGCCTTCTTGTCGTGCATCATGCACTCCAGGGTGTAGGTGCGCTCCGCCCCGGCAAACTTCTCCTTGTCGGTCTTATAGCCCTTTACCACCGGCATGGCCAGCAGGTTTTCGCACACGTCGGCGTAGACGTTCCACATCCGCTCGGTCTCCTCAATGGCCTCCTCCGCCGTGGCGTGGAGGGTGTGGCCCTCCTGCCACAGGAACTCCCGGTGGCGGAGGAAGGGGCGGGAGGTCTTTTCCCAGCGCAGCACGCTGCACCACTGGTTGTAAAGAAGGGGCAGGTCCCGGTGAGACTGGACGATGTGGCTCCAGTGGTCGCAGAACAGGGTCTCGGAGGTGGGCCGGATGCAAAGCCGCTCCTCCAGCTCCTCGCTTCCCCCGTGGGTGACCCAGGCGCACTCGGGAGCAAAGCCCTCCACGTGGTCCTTTTCCTTTTGAAGAAGGGACTCGGGAATGAGCATGGGCATAGCCACGTTTACGTGCCCTGTCTCCTTGAACTTCTGATCCATGTAGGTCTGAATATTCTCCCAAATGGCATAGCCATAGGGCCGAAGGACAAAGATGCCCTTCATGCTGGTATAATCGATGAGCTCCGCCTTCCGGCACACATCGGTGTACCACTGGGCAAAGTCCACCTCCATATCGGTGATCTGCTCCACCTGCTTCTTGTTGTCCTGTGCCATCGCTCTCGCCGTCCTTTATGGTACAAATTTGGTTTTTATTGTATGACAAGGGGCGGGGAATGTCAATCCCTCTCCACAAACTCCATAAGCCGCGGTCCCTGCTCATACCCCATGTGGTAGAGCCGCTCCACCGCTTCCTTATCTTTGGTGAGGGTGGCCATTCCCCCAATATCCGCCGGGGCAATGATAAGGGCCTTGCCCTCCTTTTCCAGCTCTTTCACCGCCGCCACATCCCGGTTGTACCGGGCCGGGCGCCGGAGAAGGGCGCCGTAGCTGTTGGGCCAGCGGCGCAGAGCCTTTTCCAGTACCTCCTGGTGCTCCAAAGGCGGCCGCAGGTACCCGGCGGGCCGGGTCAGCAAAAGCACGATGCGGTCACAGCCCTGCTCAAAAGCCCGCTTGTAGGGCACCGGGTCGGCCACGCCCCCGTCAAACCCCGGCTTTCCCAGAACAGGGTAGGGCTGGCAGGCTCCGGGTACGGCGCAGGAGGCCTTGATGACGTCAAAATTTCCCTCCCGCAAAAGCTCCTTATCATAGTAGACCGGGTCTCCCGTGGCAGCGTCGGTGACCACCGCCTCGTACCGGGCGGAGCTTTGGTTAAAGGCGTCCAGGTCCACCGGGTCCTCTCCGCCGGGACCGGAAAGGAAGGTGTAGGGGTAGTCCAGGTTGATATAGGACCCTGTCCGCAGCATATTGTGCATGGACATATACTCCCTGCGGAAGGCGTAATCCAGGTAAAACCGCAGGTTTCTCCCCCGCTGCCCGGCCAGGTAGCTCACCATATTACCGCTGCCCGCCGACACCCCGATGAGGTAGCCGAAGGGCTGTACGCCCTGGCCGTTCAGATAGTCATAAATACCGGCGGTGAAGGAACCGCGCATCCCGCCGCCCACGTCGATGATGCCAAGCATTGGTATTTTCTCCCCTTTGAAAGTTCAAGGGGGCCCGCAGGCCCCCTTGGTGGCTGTTATATTCTCACTCAGCGGAAATCATGTAGTAATAAACGGGCTGCCCACCCGAAAGCAGGGTGATCTCCGCCTTGGGGCAGGCGGCGGTAAAGAGCTTCAGGGTCTTTTCCGCCTCGCCTTCCTTCACGTCCTCGCCATAGTAGATGTTGATGAACTCAGCGTTTTGGAAGGTGTCCTCCTTGCTGAGCTTTTTCAGCAGCTTTTCCAGATTCTTCTGAGTGTCAAAAAGCTGTCCGTTCAAAAGGGCCATGTGGTCTCCGTGCTTGATGGCAAAGCCCCCGAAATCGCTGTCCCGGGCGGCGTAGGTCACCTCGGCGGTGGACACTCCGCTCATGGCCTCGGTCATCGCCGCCACATTGGTCTCCACGTCTGCGTCCGGGTCCATGACAAGCAATGTGGCAATGCCCTGGGGCACCGTTTTGCTGGGGATGACCACCACTTCCTTGCCCTCGCAGAGCCCCTTGCACTGCTCGGCTGCCATAATGATATTCTTGTTGTTGGGCAGGACGAAAACCACCTCGGCGGGGGTGGCGTTGATCTGGCGCAGAATATCCTCGGTGGAGGGATTCATGGTCTGGCCTCCACTGATGACTCCGTCCACGCCCAGGTCCTGAAAGACGGCGGCCAGCCCTTCTCCGGCGGCCACTGCCACCATGCCGTACCGCTTTTCGGGTTCCGCGATGACAGGCTCTGTCTCGCCCTCCAGCTCCTTCTCCACATCGTCCAGGTCGTCGGTGGACTGGACGTGCTTGCCGGCGGCAAGGTCCTCGGCCTGGGTGCGCATATTTTCGATTTTGGCAAGCTCCAAAATCCCGTACTTGGCGCTTTCCGTGAGGGCGGCCCCCGGCGTATCGGTGTGGACGTGGACCTTAAATTCCTCGTCGCTCTCTCCGATGACCAGGCTGTCGCCAATGCTGTTGAGGTAGGCCCGGAAGGGCTCCAGATTCACATTCTCCTTCTCCTTGCGGACGATAAAGACCGTGTCGTAGGTAAAGGTAATGTCCTCGTCCCCCAGGGTGGCAAAGTCGGCGCCGGATTTCTTCTTGGGCTCCGGGACCACGGCTCCCTCGGGCATGGGTTTTCCCTGCATCTCGTCCAGCATCCCCTGAAGGATGACCAGAAATCCCTTGCCGCCGGAGTCCACCACCCCGGCCTTTTTCAGCACCGGGTTCTGCTCGGTGGTGTTCTCCAACGCCACAAGCCCCTCCTTCAGAGCGGCCTCCAATACGTGCTCCGCGCCGCTGTCCTCCCGGGCAGCGGCGGCCGCGGCGGCGGCGGCCATGCGGGAGACGGTGAGGATGGTGCCCTCGGCGGGCTTCATCACCGCCTTGTAGGCGGCGGCTACGCCGAAGTCCAAGGCGATGGCAAAGTCCCGTCCGTCGATGGTCTCTTTCTCCTTGACTGCCTTGGCAAAGCCCCGGAACAGCAGGGACAGGATAACGCCGGAGTTGCCCCGGGCGCCCCGCAGCAGGGCGTTGGCGGTGGCGTTGGCGGCAGAGCCAACCATGTCGTAGCTTTTTTTGCCCATTTCCTCGGCGGCGGCGCCCATGGTCATGGACATATTGGTGCCCGTGTCCCCATCGGGGACGGGGAACACGTTGAGCTCATTGATCTCCTGCTTCCGGGCGTTGATACAGGCCGAGCCGTGGACGATCATGCGGGCGAACAGCGCCCCGTCAATAGTAGTAATCATGTGAATCGCCCTTCCTTTCAGCCAATGACCATGAAGTCTACGAACACGTCCACGCTCTTGACTTCCACGCCGGTGGCCCGGCTCACGTTATACTTTACCTCGCTCATGATGGAGCGGCTCACCGCCATCAGGTTGACCCCGTTGTCCACAATAATATGAAGCTCCAGAGAGATGGTGCCGTCCTCATGGTAGGTCACCTTGACCCCTTTGGACATGGACTCCCGGCGGAGCAGGTGGACAAGGCCGTCGGTGGTGGAGCGGATGGCCATACCCTTTACGCCGTAGCAGTTGGTGGCGGCGGCGCCGGTGATATTGGAGAATACATCGCTGCTGATGGTAATAAGGCCCTTTTCCGTTTGCAGTTTCATAGGGATAATCCCTTCCTTTCCAAACGCAAAGCATTTTCTTCCATTCTATTGTCCCTATTGTATTCTATTTTCACTAAAATTACAAGGGAAAAAGTGGCGGAAAACGATTGTAATTTCCCCGAAAATCGTGTAAACTATAAATAACTATCTGAAAGGGGGCAGCGGGAATTATGAAAATTGCCCGTTTTGTACTGAAGATCGTCGCCACCTGTCTGGCGGTAGCGGCGGCGGTGTGCTGCGTGATCGCTTACTGGGACAAGATCACCGAGTGCGCTCACAGCGTCGGTAAGGCCCTGGGCCTCAAGTGCTGCCAGTATCCCTCGGAGTACGACGATTACGCCGACTGGGACGAATGAGAGAGAAAAGAAAAGCGGGCCGCTCATGGGAGCGGCCCGCTTTTCTTGCCATTTAGCGCAAACATACATTCGAAAATAATAAAACACCTGCTGCAAATATTTTTACCTGTTCCCCATTATATGTTGATTCCAAAAAACCGCAACGCATTTTGAAAGGTGGCCTCCGCCGCTTCCTCGGTGGAGATGCCTTTTACCTGGGCGATGGTCTCCGCCACCCGGTAGATGTAGCCTGAATCACACCGCCTGCCCCGGAAGGGCTCGGGGGCCATATAGGGGGAATCGGTCTCCACCATCATCCGCTCCAGTGGGACGGCGGCTATGACCTCCAAGGCCCTCCGGGCCTTTTGGAAGGTGACGTTCCCCGTAAAGGAGACATGCCAGCCCAAATCCACCACGGTTTTCGCATCCTCGGCGGACAGGGCGCAGCAGTGAAACACCCCCCGGGCCTTGGGGTGGGCCTTCACCAAATCCACCGTGTCCCTGTGGGCGTCCCGGTCATGGACGATGGCGGGCAGGTCCAGTTCTTCCGAAAGGGAAAGCTGCGCGTCAAAGAACTCCCGGGAATTGGCCCGGTCCTCTGAGGCCTTGACCCAGTAATAGTCCAGGCCGATCTCCCCGATGGCAACGCATTTGGGGTGGGCGGCCATTTTTTGGACCTCGTCCAGATCGGCAAGGGAGGCCCCCTCCAGATTTTCCGGGTGAAGCCCCGCAGCAAAATACAGAAAGGAGTACTTTTCCGCCAGGGCCATGCTTTGCCGGGAGGACTCCAAATCGCAGCCGGGGCAGACCACCCCCGCCACTCCCCTGGCAGCAAGGCCGGAGAGCACCGTGTCCCGGTCCGGGTCAAAGGCGCTGTCATAATAGTGGGCGTGAGAATCAAATAAGCGCATAGCGGGTTCACCTCGTTTTTTTCCATCATACCCAATGGAAAAGAAAAATGCAAGAGTGTAAAGTATACTTGACATTTTTTCTGAATTTGGTAAAATAAGGAAGAACTGGCCCCTAAAAATAACTCAAAAAGCATAAAGTTTAAGGGGCCAGATGGAGGAGACGCTATGACCGAGTTTACCCCCGTTTTTCATAATAAGACCCCTCTCTATGACCAGCTCTACCGCTATATTGTAGCCCAGATTCGGTCCGGGGCCTTGGAGGCGGGGGAGACGCTGCCCTCCAAGCGGCGGCTGGCGGAGCATCTGGGGGTGAGCCTTACCACCGTGGAACGGGCCTACGGGCTTTTGACGGCGGAGGGCTATCTGGAGCCACTGCCCCGCAGCGGGTATCTGGTGGCGCCTTCCCTCGCCGCGATCCCCTCTCCCCCAAGACCGGCGGCTCCTCCGCCCCGGCAGAGAGAGGAACTGGACGAGTGTTTTTCTACCTCAGCGGTAGACACCTCCGTGTTCCCCTTTTCCACCTGGGCTAAGCTGAGCCGGGAGGCGGTGTACCAAAACCCGGACCTGCTCCAGCGGGGAGAGGGCCAGGGGGACTGGGGCCTCAGGAGCGCCCTTTGCGACTTTCTTCACCAGTACCGGGGGGTAAACTGTACCCCGGAGCAGGTGGTGGTGACCGCCGGAATGGAGGGGGCCATGTGGGTATTGCTCCAGCTTCTGCCTCTGCACCGCTTTGGACTGGAGGACCCGGGCTATACCCCTCTGCGCCGCCTAATGAAGAACCTGAACAGGTCCTGGGCACCCATCGCCATGGACGAGAAGGGGCTTCGGGTAGAGGAGCTGGAGCGGACCATGAGCAGCGTGGCCTATATGACCCCCTCCCACCAGTTCCCCCTGGGCATTACCACGCCCATGAGCCGGCGGGGGGAGCTGCTGCGATGGGCCTATCAAATGCCGGGGCGGTATATTATTGAGGACGACTACGATTCTGAATTCCGGTACGCCTCCCGGCCCATCCCTGCCATGCAGGGGATGGATGAGAGGGGACGGGTCATTTATGTGGGCACCTTCTCCCGCACCATTGCCCCCTCCATTCGGGTGGCGTACCTCATCTTACCTCCAGGACTTCTGTCCCTTTACCGGGCCGCCTTTGGCCACGCCAACGCCACCGTGTCCCGGTTTGAACAGGAGGCCCTGTGCCGGTTCCTTACCTCCGGGGCCTACGGACGGCACCTGAGAAGGGCGGGAAACCTGTACCGCAAGCGGCGGAACGCCCTCTGCGCCGCCTTGGAGGGGTGGGGAGAGGTCCGGGGCGCCGACGCGGGGCTTCACCTGCTCTTTACCCTTCCCGGCAGGGAGGAGCGGGACCTGGTAAACCGGGCGGCAAAGGCGGGCTACCGGGTCCGGGGATTGGGGGAATACTGCGTGAGGCCGGCCCCTCTTTTGGGAACTCTGGCGCTGGGCTTTGCGGGTCTTCCCGAGGAACGGGCAGCAACGGCGGCAGGGGATTTGCAACAGGCGTTTTTATAACAGCATATATAAATTATAAAACAAGTGATGCAAAAAGAGAAAGAAAAATCTCCCTCTTGACAGAAAGAACAAATGTACTATAATAAAAGTACAAATGTTCGAGGAGGGACGGGCTGTGGACGTAATGGAAAAGCTGACCATTCTGGCGGACGCGGCGAAATATGACGCGGCCTGTACCTCCAGCGGCGTGAAGCGGAGGGGAAAGGCGGGGACCATCGGGTCTGCCTCCAACTCCGGGTGCTGCCACACCTTTACCGCCGACGGGCGGTGCGTGTCCCTGCTGAAAGTCCTTTATACCAACCACTGCTGCTACGACTGCGCCTACTGTGTGAACAGGAGGTCCAACGACGTGCCCCGGACCGCCTTTACGCCCAGGGAGCTGGCGGAGCTTACCATTCAGTTTTACCGCCGAAATTATATTGAGGGGCTGTTCCTCTCCTCAGCGGTGCTGAAAAGCCCGGACTTTACTACGGAGCGGATGATAGAGACGTTGCGGCTTCTCCGCACAGAGTACCGTTTTCACGGCTACATCCACGCCAAGGCCATTCCCGGAGCGGACCCGGGGCTCACCCATGAGCTGGGGCTGCTGGCGGACCGGCTGAGCGTGAATATCGAGCTGCCTTCGGAGGCCTCGCTTCAATTGCTGGCCCCCGACAAAACCAAGGCCGCCATTTTGAAGCCCATGGCTCAAATCCGGGATGGGGCGGAGCAGTCCAGGGCGGAGCTGAAGCTCTACCGCCACGCCCCCCGGTTTGCCCCGGCGGGGCAGTCCACCCAGATGATCGTGGGGGCCACCCCCGAAAGCGACCGGCACATTTTGTCCTTGACCCAGGGGCTTTATCAGAAGTATCATTTGAAGCGGGTCTTTTTCTCTGCCTATATGCCTGTCTCCGACCACAAAAATCTGCCCGCTCCGGTGGGATTCAAGCCGCCCCTTCTGCGGGAGCACAGGCTTTACCAGGCGGACTGGCTTTTGCGGTTTTACGGCTTTAACGCCCAGGAGATTTTGGACGAGAGCCACCCCAACTTTGACGCGGCTCTGGACCCCAAGAGCGACTGGGCCTTGCGGCACCCGGAGTTTTTCCCGGTGGAGGTGAACCGGGCGGACTACGAGGCGATTCTGCGGGTCCCCGGTATTGGAGTGCGGGGCGCCCAGCGCATCGTCGCGGCCCGGCGGTGCGGTCCCCTGACCTTTGAGGGGCTGAAGCGGCTGGGGGTCACCATGAAGCGGGCCCAGTATTTCATCACCTGCTCCGGGCGGATGCTTCCGGGACTGCGGTGCAGCTGGGACAGCGTTTACCGCCGCCTTGCCGGGCTGGAGCAGGCCGGGTGGGACGGAGAGAGCTGGCAGCAGCTTTCCCTGTTTGACGGGAATGTGGGCTGATATGACAGCATACCGATATGACGGAAGCTTTGCCGGATTCCTCACCTGCGTGTGGGACGCGCTGGAAAACAAAATAGAGCCGGTAGCCTTTCTTCTGCCGGAGGACGGGAGCACTCTTTGGGAGGAGCGGGAGACCGCCGCAGACGGGAGCAAGGCCAAACGGCTCTATGCCGCCCTGGCCCGGCGGGTATCGCCCCGGTTCCGGCATTTTATTGCCTGGGGGTTTTTGACCTGCCTGCCGGAGCGGGAGCTGGCCCTGTTTACCCTGATCCGCCGGGGGATGACAGAGGGGAAACGGGTGGCTCTGGATCTGAGCGACCCGGTGATGGCGAAGGTGATGCTGGCCTATCAAAAATTGGCCACCGAGCAGGACCATTTGAAGGGATTTGTGCGCTTTTCCGAACTGGACGGGGCCCTGGTGGGGGAGATCGAGCCCAAAAACCGGGTGCTGCCCATTCTGGCACCCCACTTTGCCGACCGGTTTTCCGGGGAGAGGCTGGCCCTTTATGACAGGACCCACCGGGAGGCGTTTTTTGCCCATGGGGGGCGGTGGAAGATCATCCCGGTGGAGGATTTTCACATGGGGCCTGCCGGGGAGAAGGAACGGGAATTTCGGGCCATGTGGAAAAAGTATTATGAGACCGTTGCCATTGAGGGGCGGCGCAATCCCAAGTGTCAGGCCACCCATCTGCCCAAGCGTTACCGCCATGTAATGACGGAATTTATGGAGGACGATGGAGCGGTAGAACGGGCTTTACCGGGAACAATAGAAGGGAAAGCGAAAAAAAGGAGGAGCGGGAATTGACGGGATACGATATTCTCATTGTGGGGGGCGGCCCCGCGGGGCTGACCGCCGCCATATATGCCCGGAGAGCGGGCAAGACGGTGCTGGTGCTGGAGGGCACCGGGTTCGGAGGGCAGATCGCCTCCTCCCACCTGGTGGAGAATTATCCCGCCATTGCCGCCATCAGCGGAACGGAATATTCCGACGCCCTTACCGCCCAGGCCAAAGCCCTGGGGGCGGAGACCCGGTTTGGACGGGTGTCCGCTGTCAGACGGGAGGGAGACGCCTTTGTCCTCACCGCCGGGAAAAAGGAATTTGAGGGCAAGGCCCTTATTCTGGCCACCGGAGCCAAGCACCGGAAGCTGGGAGTGGACCGGGAGGACGACTTTGTGGGCCGGGGAGTCAGCTATTGCGCTGTCTGTGACGGGGCCTTTTTTAAGGACAAGGATACCGCTGTGGTGGGAGGAGGCGACAGTGCCCTCCAGTCGGCTTTGTTTTTGGCGGGGGTGGCGAAAAGCGTTGCCCTTATCCACCGCCGGGGAGAGTTCCGGGCCCAGGGGGCCTATGTAGAGGCCCTGAGGGGACGGGAAAACATCACCCCCATTCTGGAAAGCCGGGTGGCGGAGCTGCTGGGAGAGGACGCCCTGACCGGAGTGGTTTTGGAAACCAAGGACGGGGCGCGCCGGGAGCTGGCGGTGGACGGCCTGTTCATTGAGGTGGGGCAGGAGCCGGACAACGGGGTCTTTGCCCAGCTGGCGGAGCTGGACGAGGGGGGATATTTCACTGCCGGGGAGGACTGCGGGACCAAAACGCCGGGGGTGTTCGCGGCGGGGGACTGCCGGGCAAAGGGGCTAAGGCAGCTTACCACCGCTGTGGCGGACGGTTCGGTAGCGGCAACGGCGGCCTGCCGGTATCTGGATAGCAGATCATAAAAGGAGGACCATCCCGAGGCTCGGGATGGTCCTTTTTTATGGTAGACCCGTTCTGATTTGGCGGCAGGGCCGGGAGGACGCGCCCTAGGCCTCCACATCCACAATACGGAGATAACGGCGGAGGGGATATTCCCCGTCGTGGGCCTCGCCGGGGAAGGAGGCGGACATGGCCCCGGCCCTTGTGATACGGGTCAGGCCCGCCCGGGAGAGAAGGGAGGTCAGAGTTTCCCGCCTTTCGGGGGTGCAGACCAGCCCCGCCGTCTGTAACCTCCCCTTCTGGCGGCGGAGGGCGGGAAGCAGGTCTTTTTGGGGGAGGAGCTTGACCAGGACGTTGCCCTCCATGGGGGAAAGCTCCAGCTCCCGGTCGGGGCGAAGGATCACGGAGCAGCCCTTCCCCTGAAAGAGAGTTTCGTTTTGAACCCGGTTTTCCACAATGCGCTCCAAAAGGGCGGTGTGGCCGCTGAGGGTGGCCTGGGCGCCCCGACCCGGGCCGGGACGTTTGGCGGCGGCTTTTTCCAGGTAGGGAAGGAACTCCCGGCAAAAGGCCTCCGCTTCCGTTGGGCTCTGTGTATCCAGGAAAATGACCTGGCAGGAGGAACAGAGCCGCTGGCCTGTTTCTATGATATGGGAAGCCAGGGCGGCAAGCTCGGCCTCCTTGTCCTCATAACCGGAAAGGTAGGCAAAGCTGAGGCGGTGGCCCCATTCGATGAGCTTGCACCCGGCGGGGGCCAGCTCCCGGGCGGACTGGGTGGCCCTATCTCCGCCCCAGACCACCAGGCCGTCGGACAGAGAGGCAAGGGTTTTCAGGCTTTCTTTTTCCCTGGAGGGAAGGTCAAAGGCGTAGATATAGGGAGCGAGCCGGGGTTCCTGCTCCACCAGCAGGCGAAAGGCCGCCAGGGACAGGCCCTTGTCGCCATGGGGCAGCTTGAGAAGGTTTATGTTGCCTGTGAGGAGCCCTTCCAGGACGGTGTAGACCGGAAGCCCCGGCAGATTGCCGGGAGCGATGTGAAAGAGAACGCCCAGGGGCAGGACGCGGGCGGTGGTTTTGGGAAAGGTTTTGGAGGAGAAGGGGTCCGGCCCCAGCTCGGAGGTGAGCTTGGCCTCTAAGGTTTCCCGGCGGAGGAGGGGGAGAAGGTCGCTCAGAGTCATCCCGGCGGGGAGAAATTGGGCCAGGAGAGAATCAAACTCTCCGGCTTCCAGCCGCTTTCCCAAGGCGGAAACGGCGTTTATTACGGTTTCTGCCTGGAGGGACTGGCCCATGCGGGCGGCGTTCATGGCCGGCTCCAAGCCGGCAATGACTGCCTGCCGTTCTGAATCGGGCAGCAGTGTTCCGTTGGCGAAAATCAAAAGGCTTCCCCCTTTCCGAGAAGTTCCGAGGCCCCGGCGGCGCAGGTCTGGATGTCGCTCATCCCCACCCGGCCCAGGATGGTGAGGTAGGGGCTTTCCTTTCCGCAGCCGCAATCTTTGCCAGGAGTGAGATAGCCCAGGTCGTCGGTCATAACGCTGAGAGTGGGGGTGGCGGTCATCAGGGGGGAGATGAGGTTTACAAGGCCCACCTTCCCCATGGGGAGCGGATCCAGGGTGTCTGGGTCACGGATGATGACCCGGCCGTAGATGGGGATGTGGAAGTGGTGGCGCTCACAGGCGTTATAAAAGATGGGGTGCTCCACTGCGCCAAAAAGCTCGTTGATATTTTCCTCCGGGACGCCCAACGTCTTGTTTACCAGGGCGTAGAGGGTCTTCTTGTCCACCTCCTGGGCGGCGTGCTGCTTCCAGCCTCCCGCCAGGATAATGCGGGAGTCCTTGGGAAGCTTGACCCTTAGGCCCAGCTCCTCCATCCGCTGAAGGCCAAACCAGAGGTAGGAGGGGAAGCCGATGACCCGGGTGGGGAAGGGGGAGCGTTCCAACCGTTTCAGGGCTTTGGCAATGGAATCCAGGTCGGGGACGTAGGCCCCGTCCACCAGGTTGAGGGCGTAGGTGCGGCTCAGGGGCGGGGAAAAGTGGGTCAGGCCGAACATGGTGCGGGTGACTCCGGTGTGGTTGGAGCGGTGGGGCCTGTAGCCCAGAATCACGCAGTGGGCGGGTTTGGGGGAGACCAGATGATGGCGGAAGCCCAGGTTTACCACCATAGGGGCCTCAGCCAGAATACAGCCCCAGTCAAAGCCGATCTGACTGAATTTGCCGCTGGTGCCGGAGGAGGTGACCTTCATGGCCATGCGCCATTGGGGCATGGAAAAAAGGGCCTTCCGCTTAAAAAAGAGAGTGGGAAGAACGGGGATTTTCGCAAGGTCCGCTATGGTTTGGAGCTGGGCGGGGGTGAAGCCCAGATGGCGGCAAATGGCGGCATAGCCGGGGCAGTGCTTGATGTGATAGGCGGCATTGTCCCGGCAGGCGCGCAGAAAAGCCCCGTCCGAGCGGGGAAGGTCGTAGGCAGCCAGCCGCCAAAACAGGCGTTGACGGGAAAGCATGGGGATCGCCTCCTTCTTATAAGAAAATTATATCATATGCCGGAAAAAGGGGAAAGGAAAAAACGAAAAAGGTGAGACCAGATAACACTTTTTGGATAAGACAAAAGGACGGTATAATGTTATACTTTTCACAAGAGGGGGCAGGAAGGAAATTCCAGTTTCCCTGCCCCAAATGAAAAAGGAGAGGTTATATCATGAAAAAACGGATCACTGCCCTGGCGCTGGCCATTTTTATGGTCATGGGTACGGTCGCTCTGGCGGCCGGCGGATCGAAGACGATTTCCGTCACCCCCATGAACATGACCATCAATGGTCAGGAAGTTACTCCCCTGAAGTCCGACGGGACCGCCGCCGAGGTGTTCGCCTATGACGGCACTACCTACGTGCCCCTGCGCTACCTCAGCGAGCTGCTGGACATTGAGGTGGAGTGGGACAAGAACGCTCCCAACACCGCCAAGCTGGTGAATGTGCCCGAAGGAAAGGCCGGCACCTATACGGCTTCCAAGCTGGGTGTGAACGGACAGGTGGTGGTAGAGGTCACTCTTTCCGGCGAGAAAATCGAGAAGGTGACCGTCACCAAGAGCCAGGAGACTCCGGGCATCGGTGCGCCTCTGTATGACGGCAAGGCCGAGGGCTCCATCCCCGCCATTGTCATTCCGGAGGCCATTGTGGCCAACCAGTCTCTGGAGGTGGATTCCGTCACCGGCGCCACCATCACCAGCTACGCCATCAAGTCGGCGGTAGAGGACTGCCTGAAGCAGGCCGGCCTGGATGTGGCCAAGTACAAGACCCCCGTGCAGAAGAAGGCCCCGGAGGCCGTTACCAAGAATGCCGACGTCATCGTAGTGGGCGGCGGCGGAGCCGGCCTGGCTGCCGCTATCTCTGCCTCCCAGAACGGCGCCAAGGTCATCGTGGTGGAGAAAAACGGCGCTGTGGGCGGCGATACCCTGGTCTGCGGCGGCATCTACAACAACCCCGATCCCGAGCGGCAGAGCAAGGTCACCATGACCGATTCTGTCAAGAGCACCATTGAGACCGCCCTGGCCGCGAAGCCCGTCAGCGACGAGCACAAGGCCCTGATGAACGAGGTCAAGAAGGAGTGGGACGCCTACAAGAAGTCGGGCCGCACCGACCTCTTTGACAGCGTGGCCTGGTATACCCTCCAGACCTACAACGGCGGCGACAACGTGGCAAACCTGGACCTGGTGAAGGTTCTGACCGAGAACGCTGTGCCCGGCTTTGACTGGGTCCAGGAGCTGGGCATGGAGTTCCTTGGCCCCATCGGCCAGGGCGCAGGCTCTCTGTGGCAGCGCACCCACTCCTCTGTTATGAAGATGGGTACCGGCTTTATCTACACCTATGTGGACAATATCGCCAAGGACAAGAATGTTGAAATCATTACCTCCGCTACCGCCACAGAGCTGATTAAGGACGCCAAGGGCGCCGTGGTAGGTGTGAAGGCTACCGGAAAGAACGGCGATACCTATACCCTCAACGCCGCAAAGGGCGTGGTGCTGGCCACCGGCGGCTTTGCGGCCAACGGCAAGATGGTCCAGGAGTACAACACCACCGGCAAGTGGCCTGACTTGAGCAAGGTCATGACCACCAACCGCAGCGGCTGCTCTCAGGGCGACGGCATCACCATGGCCAAGGCTGTGGGCGCCGACCTGGTGGATATGGATCAGATCCAGCTGCTTCAGTTGGGCAACGTGAAGGACGGCTCTATGACCAAGTATCCCTTCCGGGTGCTGAGCAACACCGACCAGGAGCTGTGCGTCAACAAGGAAGGCAAGCGGTTTGTCCGGGAGGATGGCCGCCGGGATGAAATCTGCACCGCCCTTCTGGAGCAGACCGATTCCACCTGGTTCTTCATCGAGTCGGCCGACGGCGATTACGAGGATGTAAAGACCGCCGTCACCGCCGATGGCTTTACCTTCCAGCAGATGGAGGAAGAAGGCTATATTTATATCGCGGATACTATTGAGGAGCTGGCGGCCAAGATCGGCTGCGATCCCGCCACGCTGAAGGCCACTGTAGATGAGTTCAACAAGTCTGTGGACGGCGCGCCCGATCCCTTCGGCCGCACCCTGTTCTCCACCAAGCTGCTCACCGGTCCCTTTGTGGCCACTCCCCGCCAGCCCTGCGTCCACCACACCATGGGCGGCGTAAAGATCAACACCAAGTGCCAGGTCATCGGCACCGACGGCAAGGTCATCAAGGGCCTGGTGGCCGCGGGTGAGATCACCGGCGGCATTCACGGCGGCAACCGCCTGGGCGGTAACGCGGTGGTCGACACCGTGGTGTTCGGCAAGCTGGCCGGCGAGACCATCTCTAAATAAGCGTTTCTCTCCTTTGAAAACAAGGCCGCAGAGGAGGCGTTTGCCTCTGCGGCCTGTTTTCATTCTTTACAAGGGCTATTTGAATTTGTTATAATAGTGACAAAGTTAGAACAGGGGAGACCGATATGGACACCAAACAGCTCACCACTTTTGTGACACTGGCGGAGGTAAACAATTACATCAAGGCCGCCGACCGGCTGAACTACGCGCCCTCCACCCTGGCCAAGCATATCCGCAGCCTGGAGGAGGAGCTGGGAGTCAAGTTGGTGGAGTACCGGGAGAGCAAAATCCTTCTGACCTCTGACGGGCGGCGGTTTTACGGTTATGCCACCAAAATGCTGGACACCTATTGGGATGCGGCGGAGGAATTTTCCAGCCTGGGAGAAATCCGTGGCGTACTCCACATTGCGGGCGGAGAGCCTATTGTGGGATTTAGCCTGGCCCGGCTGTTTCTGGATTTTTCCACCCAGTACCCGGAGGTCTCCGTCAACGTGCAGACCACCTGCTGCGCCCGGGTGCCTGCCTGGATCAGAGACCGTGAGGTGGATATGGGATATATCCATGAGATGGGGCCGGTGAAAAATGACGCTTACATCAGCGTACCCTTGTTCAGTGAGCCCATCTGTTTTGTGACTACTCATAAAAACTCATTGACAAAAAAAGCGGGGATATTTTACCGGGATTTTGCGGGACAAAAGTTCGCCTTTACCTATGACAACTGCTGCTTCACCGCAGCCTTCCGGGAGCGGATGCAGAAGGAGGGGATCGTCCCGGCCTCCGAGCTGTTTTTGGGCAGCGTGTCGGCGGTGACCCGAAGCGTGCTTCAGGATGACCGGATCGCGCTGATTCCCTATTCCGCAGTGCCCCATCTGCGGGAGGAACGGCTGGTGTGCCTGGACTGGAGGGACGAGCCTATCCGGCCCCTGGTCCAGATACTGTATGACAGGAACCGGCGGCTGAACCCGGCGGAAAAGGAGCTGATCCGTCAGGCCCAGCGGTTTGCGGAGGAGCTGATCGATTCGGATAAGGACAGCCAGGTCTACGCCTGAATCTGATTTCATTATGACAAGCCCCCATCCGGCGTGATGCCGGATGGGGGCTTGTTTTCTTGCTGTGGGAAGGGTCAGTCCTCTGTGGCGCCGAATGTGGAAAAGGTCAGGCTCGGATTGCGCTCGGAGGTCCAGTTTACCGCCCATTTTGAGCCGAACAGCAGCAGCTGCCGGCCCTTGAAATCCTCTACCAGCTTGGTGTCGGTACCCAGGGTCAGGTTTTCCTCCTTCACCGGTTCCCCGTCGTCGGCGGTGATCCAGCGGAGGTACTCGTAGGGCAGGCCCTCCATAAAGATGTCCACCCCGTACTCGTTTTTCAGACGGTATTCCAGCACGTCAAATTGCAGGGTGCCCACCACGCCTACGATGATCTCCTCCATACCGGTGTAGGGGGCCTTAAACATCTGGATGGCGCCCTCCTGGGCGATCTGCTCGGCCCCCTTGAGGAACTGCTTGCGCTTCATGGTGTCCAGGGGACGGACCCGGCGGAAGTGCTCGGGGGCAAAGGTGGGAATGGGATCAAACTGAAATTTTTTGCCGGGGGCGCAGAGAGTGTCGCCAATGGAAAAAATTCCGGGGTCGAACACGCCGATGATGTCTCCGGCATAGGCTTCCTCTATGATTTCCCGCTCGGCCGCCATGAGCTGCTGAGGCCGGGAGAGGCGAATTTTTTTGCCGCCCTGAACATGGTAGACTTCCTTATCCGCGTCGAACCGCCCGGAGACCACCCGCAGGAAGGCGATACGGTCCCGGTGGGCCTTGTTCATGTTAGCCTGAATCTTAAAAACAAAAGCGGAGAAGTCATCGTCCCGGGCGTCGATCAGCTGCTCCCCCGCCATCCGGGACAGAGGAGGCGTGGTCATACGGAGGAAGCCTTCCAGGAAAGGCTCCACGCCAAAATTGGTGAGAGCGGAGCCGAAGAACACAGGGGAGAGCTTGCCGTGACGGACCTTTTCCAGATCAAATTCGGCGGCGGCTCCGTCCAGAAGTTCTACATCGTCGGAAAGCTGCTGGTGGAGCCGCGCTCCGATCAGGCCGTCAAGGCCGGGGTCTCCCAGGGAAACCTGGGTGGCGGTGGCGGCTTTGGCTCCGCCATGGCCTGTGAAATGGATGATCTGGCGGTTTTCCCGGTCATAGACCCCCTGAAACTCCTTGCCGTCCCCGATGGGCCAGTTGATGGGATAGGTCTCAATGCCCAGCTCCTTTTCCAGCTCCTCACACAGCTCGAAGGGGTCCCGGGCCTCCCGGTCCATTTTGTTGATAAAGGTAAAAATGGGGATGTCCCGCATGGCGCAGACCTTAAAGAGTTTGCGGGTCTGGGCTTCTACACCCTTGGCGGCGTCGATGACCATGACGGCGGAGTCGGCGGCCATGAGGGTGCGGTAGGTATCCTCGGAAAAGTCCTGGTGGCCGGGGGTATCCAGAATGTTGACGCAGAAGCCCCCGTACTGAAACTGCATCACTGAACTGGTCACGGAAATGCCGCGCTGTTTTTCGATTTCCATCCAGTCGGAGGTGGCGGCCCGGGCATTCTTTTTGCCCTTCACCTGTCCCGCCTGGGCGATGGCTCCGCCATAGAGCAGGAACTTTTCGGTGAGGGTGGTCTTGCCGGCGTCAGGGTGGGAAATAATGGCAAAGGTGCGCCGGCGGTCAATTTCGTGGTCATATTTGGACAAGGGTGATCCCTCCAACGTTTTGATACGATTTGTTGTTTTTAAGCGGTATATTACATTAAGGATACCCCTTTTTCAAAAATTTGGCAGAGTTATTATACTGTATTTGAGGGCGGTTGTAAACCTGTGAAAATTTTTCTTGACCTTTCCATTATGTCAGGGTGTAAGATGAGCTTGAGAGCCGGTTCCCAAATCAAAACAAAGGAGAGATGTCATGCTCACCATCGGCGAGTTTTCCCGTCTGGGCCGGGTGTCCCCCCGGATGCTCCGCCACTATGACGCGCTGGGCCTTCTCTGTCCCAGCGAGGTGGGGGAGAACGGCTACCGCTACTACCGGCAGGAGCAGCTTGCGGAGCTTTTGCAGATCGAGCGGTGGAAAGACTATGGCTTTTCTCTGGCGGAGGTAAAGGAGCTGCAAGGACTGACGGAGGAGGAATTTCTCCGCCGGCTCCACCGCCGCAGAGTGGACGCCCACTATGAGATATACCAAAGGCAGGAACGCTTGCGGATGCTGGAGGCGGACATCCTCCAAATGGAGGGAACAGCTATGCCAGAAGAAACGTACCACGTAATCCTTATGCCCGACCCGGAGCAGACGGTTATCGGCATCCGCCGGACTGTCCCGGTGAGCCAGTTCCACGAGCTCTTTCAGGAGCTGCGTCAAGAGGTCGCCCGCCGGGGGCTGACCATGGCGGGGGCGGTACAGATGCTTTACCACGGGCAGGAGTTCAGCTATGAAAACGCTGATGTGGAGGTTCAGGCGGTGGTGGCCCCCGGCACTCCCGGCGCCGGGCTCAAGCCCGCCTACGCCCAGTGTGCCGCCGTGATCCACAATGGGCCCTACGAGGGGCTGCCCCGGGCCTATGAGGCTTTGGCAGCCTGGATGGCCCAGCACCCGGAATACCGAATCTGCGGCCCTGCCATCGACCGGTATCTGAACGACCCTGACACGACGCCTCCCGAGGCACTGGCCACCGGAGTCCTGTTCCCGGTGGAGAGAATATAACAACAAGGGGAGCGGCGCCGCCGCTCCCCTTGTTTATGCTTCCAGGTTTTCCAGCAGCCCCGGCAGCTCCTGCATGCTCTGAATGGCGGGGGTTCCCTCCACGGAGCCAAAGCCGTAGGCGGCAAAAATAAAGGGGACGCCCGCCTCCGTGGCGGATTTGTGGTCCAGGGCGGTATCGCCCACGTAGACGGGTTTTTTCAGACCGTGGCGTTTGACCACCAGGGCGATGTTTTCAGCCTTGGTAAGACCCGTGTTGCCGGCGGATTCGTAGCCGGAAAAATATTTCTCCAGGCCAACGCCCTGGAAGAAAGCCTCAATGTACCCTGTTTGGCAATTGCTGACGATAAAAAGGGGGTATTTTTGGCTCAAGACCCCGAGGGTTTCCGCCACGCCGGGATAGAGGGCAGCTCCGTGCTCGGCCAAATAGGCGTTCTCCGCGTCGCAGCAGTAGCGGATGGCCTTGTCCTGTTCCTCCCGGGACAGGGTGGGAAGCAGGACATCTCCGATGTCGGACAAAAGCATTCCCATGCAGGGAAACAGCTCCTCAGGGGTGATGGGCGGGCGGTCAAAGCCAAGCTCCTTCAGCCCCAGGGTCCAGCTTTTGGCTACCGCAGGTACGGCGTCCCAGAGGGTGCCGTCCAGGTCAAATAGAATGCCGTCAAACATAGAAGCTCTCCTTTGGAAAGTTATAGAAACATTATAAAACGGTTTTGGGACGTTGACAAGGGGGTGGGGTTGAGATAAAATAAGAAAGTTCCTTTGTATGCCCACGTAGCTCAGCAGGATACTTATTGCCGCTTGGCGAGCCTGTGAGCATAGCGGCAGTTAGTGCCGCAAAGCGGCGGAGCAGCCGCCGGAGGGTAGAAAATCCCACATATGCCCACGTAGCTCAGCAGGATAGAGCAGCCGCCTCCTAAGCGGCAGGTCGGACGTTCGAATCGTCTCGTGGGTGCCAGAAACGCCGGAGCGAAGAAATTCGCTCCGGCGTTTTTTAATGGGAATAAAGTGGGGAACGGTCAGGCTTCCCAGGGCCAAAGATATTCCCGGCCGTGGTCCCGGTCACAATTGCTGCTGCGGCATTGGCGGTGTCCTTCAAATAGCGGGTGGCGGGAAAGGTAGGAGCAAAGCGGCTGTAAGGGCGGTTTACCGGTTGATGGAGGCCGCCATTCTGCGGTAGGTGTGCCGAACACCCTTGATAACCACCGAGTAGGCGGTAATGTTTTCCGGGGCGGCGATGCCGGTGTAGCCTGAATCCCCCAGGTGGTGGATGTCCGCCCCCGCCATCTTACATTCCAGGGCAATGCGCCGGATGGTGTCCAGGTCGGCCCCCTCCTGAGAGGTGCCGATGGAGGTCATGGCCAGGCAGCCCAGAGAGTGGGCGTACTCTACCATCTCCCGGACAAAGGGAGTGGTGATGCCGGGAACCGTGCCGGGGGCAGGGAGGAGGATGACGTTGGCCCCCGCTTTGGCAAAGTCCTTGACCTCCGCCTTGGTAATGATGTTTTCGCCGCCTTCCCCCAGGACCCCGGAGGCGTGCATTTTCCCGGCGGCTAAAATCAGCTTATCCCCCAGGTGTTTGTGGAACAGCTTCAGGGTATCGGTAATGGCTTTGTTGGTGACCCCGGTGCCGGGGTTGCCTGTCAGCAGGATAAAGTCCACCCCCATCCCGGCGGCCTTTTGGGCATTTTCCAGGGTGGCAAGGCGGCCCTTTGTCATGGCCCAGAGGGTGTCCACTTCTACGGCCCCTGCCTCCACCGGCTCCAGGTTGACGCCCACCGGGCGGCCTGTGAGCCGCTTAACCTCCCGGACTGTCTCAGCGGGGTCCACAGTAGGAAGGCCCTGGATCACGGGGTTTTCCACGTCAAAGAGGTTCAAAAGCAGGATGTCCGCTCCCAATGCCGCCGCCAGTTCGGCGTTGGTCACGTCCCCCAGCAGGGGGGTGACGGTCCCGATGGTCTCGGAAGCCAGGACCCGGCCCTCGGAGGCGCCGATGGCAAAGAGCAGCTCCTCTTTGGTCATATGGGCAAAGTCGGAGGCGGCGCAGTCTAACAGGCGTTTGGCCATAGTAGAAACTCCTTTCGGAAATGGAGGGGCGGGTGTGAGACCCGCCCCGCGCTTTTAGTTCAGGAACCCTTCCAATATCTTCTCCTCGGCCTCCTCCTCGGTGAGCCCCAGGGTCAGCAGCTTCAATATCTGGTCCCCGGCAATGCGGCCGATGGCGGCCTCGTGGATGAGCTGGGCGTCTACGCTCTGGGCGTCAATAGCGGGGATGGACTTGATCTTGGCCTCATCCATCAGGATGGAGTCGCACTGGACATGGCCAAAGCAATCGGCCTTGCCTGTCATGCAGGGACGGAACACCTGGACCGAGCGGCCCCGGCCCACCGAGCGGGAGACGACCCGGCCTGTGGCTCCGTCACCCTTGAGAATGATCTCTACGTTGGATTCGGCAGTTTGCTCGCCGTCGGTCATCAGCTTTTCGTTGATGATGCACTCGCCCCCGGCGGCGACCTCCACCACGGTATCCCGGATGGTGGAGTCCACCCCCCGTATCTGGGTCATCTCCATGGTCATGGAGGCTCCCTCCTCCAAGTATACCTCGGTGCGGGGGTTGAGTATACGGGCGCCGGTGCCGGGACCTTCGCCGTAATGCCGTTCCACATAGCGGACACGGGCGTTCTTGCCGATATGAAACACGTGGATGCCGTCGTGCTGGCTGGTTTCGCAGCCGGTGTTGTGGATGCCGCAGCCCGCCACAATGTCCACGTCGGCCCCTTCTCCAATATAAAAATCATTATAAACCACGTCGGTGAGGCCGGTCATGCTCAAAACCACCGGAATGTGGACGGATTCTCCCTTGGTTCCCGGCTTTACGGTGATGTCGATGCCCGGTTTGCCGTCGGTTTTGGAGGCAATGTCAATGTTGGCGGTGACCTTCCGGTCGTCCAGTTGTCCGTTGACCCGGAAGTTATAGGCCCCCTGGGGAACCTTTTCCAGCTCGGCGATCTCCTTAAGGACCTTCCATTCCGTCTTATCCATCAACGCTCACCTTCTCTCATATAGCCGCAGCCCGGCAGGGTCCGGGCCATGATCTGGGGGAATATCTCCTCCTGGGGGCCGTGCTTGGCCACTTCTCCCTGCTCAATGACCACGATCTCATCCGCCAGGCGGATGATGCGCTCCTGGTGAGAGATAATGAGGAGGGTGGAAGCTCCCTTTTTATGGATATTTTCAAAGGTCTCGGTAAGCCGGGCAAAGGACCACAGGTCAATGCCCGCCTCCGGCTCGTCAAAAATCATCAGTCCTGCCTTTCGGGCTAAAATGGTGGCGATCTCAATGCGCTTGACCTCACCCCCGGAGAGGCTGGCATCCACCTCCCGGTCAATGTAGTCGTCGGCGCACAGGCCCACCTGGGTGAGATACTGGCAGCCCTCGGCGGGGGTCAGGTCCGACTTGCCCGCCGCCAGGGCGATCAGATCCCGGACCTTCATACCCTTAAAGCGGGGGGGCTGCTGAAAGCCGTAGCTCACCCCGGCCTTGGCCCGGTCGGTAATGGAAAGATGAGTAATGTCCTGCCCGTTCCAGCGGATAGTCCCTCCGGTGGGCTGGTTGAGGCCCATAATGGTCCGGGCCAGGGTAGTCTTGCCGCCGCCATTGGGTCCGGTAATGACCACCAGCTTGCCGTCGTCTACCGTGAGGGATACATCCCGGAGAATCCCCAATTCCGCTCCATCCTCCGCCGTCACATCGTAACGCAGATGGCTGATTTCCAACATATATGGTAACTCCTTTGTGAGTAAATTTCCTATCAAATCAGTATTATATCACGAAAAACGGAAAATACAATAGGAAAGGGAAGATTTCCTTGCCAAGGAGCGGGGGAGAATGGTATATTGAAAAATGAATCATACGCGCCCTTTGGAAGAAAAGCAGGCGGGAGGAGAGAAAGGTTATGAAAGTTGCCCTCATTACCGGAGGAAGCCGGGGCATCGGGGCTGCGGTAGCCCGGCGGCTCCATGCCGATGGGTGTACGGTGGCCGTCAATTACGCCGGCTCTCAGATACAGGCGGAGACTCTGGCGGCGGAGTTGGGCGGTCTTGCCGTCCAAGCTGATGTGTCCGATTCGGTACAGGTAGGGAAAATGGTTGACACTGTGTTAGAAAAATTTTGTCAACTTGACATTTTGGTGTGCTGTGCCGGGGTGGCGTGGCAGGGATTGACACAGGATATGGAGGATGCCGACTACCGCCGGATCATGGGGGTGGACCTGGACGGAACCTTTTACTGCTGCCGGGCTGTACTGTCCCAGATGATACGGCAGAAGGCGGGGAAAATCGTGACGGTCTCCTCCATGTGGGGCCAGGTGGGAGGCTCCTGTGAGGCGGCCTATTCCGCCGCCAAAGCAGGGGTGATTGGACTGACAAAGGCTCTTGCCAAGGAGGTGGCGCCTTCGGGCGTGACGGTAAACTGCGTCTCTCCCGGAGTGATCGATACCGATATGGTAAAACCCCTTGGGGCAGAGGCTTTAGCGGTGCTGGCGGAGGAGACGCCCCTGGGCCGCTTAGGCGCTCCGGAGGATGTGGCGGAATGTGTATCCTTCCTCTGCTCCCCCGGCGGAGATTTTCTGACGGGGCAGGTTTTTGCTCCCAACGGCGGGTTGGTGGTCTGAACCTTTTTCGTCATTTTAGCCAAAATAGACCTGGCATAATTCGTGCATTATAAACATTTAGACGGTTGACAATCTCCTCTTGGACACGTATAATGTCAACAACCTTAAAGGAGGTTGAATGAAATGAAGAAACGTATTTTTGCTCTTACCGTGGCTGCGGTCATGACTGTGGGCCTGCTTGCCGGCTGCGGCGGCGGTTCCGCCAGCCCCACCCCCACCGCGGCTCCTGACAACAATGGTGATGCTGCTACCACTGCCGCTATTAAGATCGGCGGCGCAGGTCCCCTGACCGGCGGTGCGGCGATTTACGGCAACGCGGCTGCCTACGGTGCTCAGATCGCCGCTGACGAGATCAACGCGGCCAATCCCGATGGCCTTCAGATCGACCTGCGCTACGAGGATGACGCCCATGACGCGGAGAAGTCGGTCAACGCCTATAATACTCTGAAGGGCTGGGGGATGCAGGTGTTCCTGGGCTCCGTCACCTCCACTCCCGGCGTTGCAACCTCTGTGGAGGCCAACAACGACCATATGTTCTACCTGACTCCCTCCGCCTCCTCCACCGACGTGCTGGGCGGTGTGGCCAACCCCCTCACCGGCACGGTGGACATTCAGCGCAAGGACAACGTGTTCCAGATGTGCTTTGTGGACCCCAACCAGGGCTCCGCTTCCGCCCAGTACATTGCCGACCAGAATCTGGGCAGCAAGATCGCCGTTATCTATAAGAATGACGACGTGTACTCCACCGGCGTTTACAACAGCTTTGACGCTAAGGCCAAGGAGCTGAACCTGAACGTGGTGAGCGTTACCACCTTTACCGAGGACACCAAGACCGACTTCTCTGTCCAGCTGGGCGACGCCAAGAACGCCGGAGCCGACCTGGTGTTCCTGCCCATGTACTATGACGCCGCCGCTCTGATCTTTACCCAGGCCGACGCCATGGGCTTTACCCCCAAGTGGTTTGGCATTGACGGCATGGACGGCATCCTGGGCGTGGAAGGCTTTGACACCAAGCTGGCCGAGGGCGTCATGCTGCTGACCCCCTTCAACGCCGACGCGGAGGATGAGACCACCAAGAGCTTTGTGGAGAAGTACAAGGCCGCTCACGGCGAGGTGCCCAACCAGTTCGCCGCCGACGCCTATGACTGCGTGTATGCCATCTATAACGCTCTGACGAAAGCCGGCGTGACCGCCGACATGAGCGCCAGCGACATCTGCGACAAGCTCATTAGCGAGTTTACCTCCATGACCTTTGACGGCCTCACCGGCGAGGGCATGACCTGGGACACTTCCGGCGCTGTGACCAAGAGCCCCAAGGGCATGGTCATTCAGAACGGCGCTTACGTGGGTATGGATTAACTCGGAGCAAAGTCCGCTAAGCTCCGCTTCCGCCTGACGGCGAAAGCTCCACCCGCTCCGCGATGCACACGCCCCCCTAAGCACTAAAGCGCTAAGGGTAGGCTAGCCTTGCTCCTCGTTTCCCCACAAAAGCTGAGAACCGCTTTTGCGGGGGCCCCAGGGGCGCGTAGCGTGATAATGCGACCTAACAGGAAACACCAGAGGGCTGCCGATGGCGGCGGCCCTCTGATTTTCCTTATTTAAGCAAAAGGACGCTTGACAGCGGGCGCATGATATGCGCCCCTACGAAAAGGACGTTTCCCTTTGTAGGGGCGGATATTATCCGCCCGAACCGTTGCGAGAGAATAAGAGAAATTGAGGTGTGTAACATATGGTGATCTTCCTGACCCGCCTGATCAACGGCATCAGCCTGGGCAGCGTGTACGCCATCATTGCCCTGGGCTACACCATGGTCTACGGCATTGCCAAGATGCTGAACTTTGCCCATGGCGACGTCATCATGGTGGGCGCGTATGTCTGCTTCTTTGCCGTATCCACCTATGCCCTGCCTCCCCTGGTAGGCGTGGTGTTGGCAATACTGGTGTGCACGGTGCTGGGTATGGTGATTGAGCGGCTGGCCTATAAACCCCTGCGGCAAGCCCCCTCTTTGGCGGTGCTCATTACCGCCATCGGCGTGAGCTACTTTTTGCAGAATGGCGCTCAGCTCCTCTGGGGCTCCAACAATAAAATGTTTCCCGTCTTTTTGAGCGGGGACGCCCTCTCCTTCCTGGACGGACAGCTCCGGGTATCAGTAGCCACCGTGGTGAACGTACTGTGCTGTGTGGTCATTATGCTGGCGCTGACCTGGTTCACGGGAAAGACCAAGATGGGCAAGGCTATGCGGGCCTGCTCGGAGGATAAGGGCGCGGCTCAGCTCATGGGGATCAATGTAGATACCACCATCTCCATGACCTTTGCCATTGGCTCGGCTTTGGCGGCAGTGGCGGGCGTTCTTTATATGTCCAGCTACCCCATCCTGGTGCCTACCACCGGCTCTATGCCGGGCATCAAGGCTTTTACCGCCGCGGTCTTTGGCGGTATCGGTTCCATCCCCGGTGCTTTTCTGGGCGGGCTGCTGCTGGGCGTGATTGAAATTTTCGCCGGCGGCTACATCTCCACCCAGCTTCAAAACGCTATCGTGTTCGCGGTCCTCATCATTGTGCTTTTGGTGAAGCCCTCCGGCCTGCTGGGTAAGCAGGTCCGGGAGAAAGTGTAAGGAGGTGGGGATGATGAACAAGCTGAAAAATATGAACCCCGCCATCCGGACCAATTTCCTCACCTATGCCGCGGTGGTCCTGGCCTTTGCCATCCTCCAGCCCATGTCTATGGCGGGGAAGCTGTCGCCTACCCTCCAGGGCCAGCTGGTCCCCGTGTGCGCTTATGTGGTCATGGCCTTGTCACTGAATTTGACGGTGGGTATTCTGGGTGAACTGTCCCTGGGCCACGCGGGCTTTATGAGCGTAGGCGCTTTCTCCGGGGCGGTGTGCGCCTCTGCCCTTCAAAATGTGATCCCCTCGGCGGGGCTGCGGCTGGCGGTGGCGATGGTCATGGGCGCCATCCTTGCCGGAATCGTGGGCACGATCATCAGCGTGCCCGTTCTGCGCCTCAACGGCGACTACCTGGCCATCGTCACCCTGGCCTTTGGACAGATCATCAAGTCCATTGTGGAAAATCTCTACGTGGGGGTAGACAGTAAGGGGCTCCATTTCAGCTTCCTCCAGCCCACTGTGAAGCTGGGGGAGGGGGGACGGATGATTCTTAACGGCCCCATGGGAATTCCCAACATCAGCAAGATTTCCACCTTTTTGGCGGGCTTTGTGCTCATTATGCTGACTCTGGCGGTGATCTTTAACCTGGTGAACAGCCGCTCAGGCCGGGCCATTATGGCCCTTCGGGACAACCGGATCGCCGCCGAGAGCGTGGGCATTAACGTGACCAAGTACAAGATGATGGCCTTTGTGATCTCCGCTGCTCTGGCGGGGGCGGCGGGCGCTCTGTTTGCCCTGGGCCAGAACACCATTGTGGCTTCCAAGTTTGATTTTAACACCTCTATCCTGATTTTGGTCTATGTAGTCCTGGGCGGACAGGGAAAGATGTGGGGTTCCATTCTGGCCGCCGCCTTCCTCACCATTCTGCCGGAGACCGCCATGATGCGGGACCTGCGGGACTACCGGATGCTGGCCTACGCCATCGTCCTCATTTTGGTGATGCTGGCAACCAACAGCCCGGTGCTGAAAAACTTTTTTGCCAAGCTCCTTCGTAAGCCGGAAAAGGAAGCGGAGAAAGGGGGCGCGCAGTAATGGCTACGCCGAAAAAGAAGCCTACTAAGTTGGTTCCCGTCCCCTCCACCAATATCATTCCAGAGCGCGACATAGACAAAAGCCCTATCCTGGAATGCCGGCACCTGGGCATTGACTTTGGCGGCCTGACCGCCGTCAATGAGTTCAACATGGCCATTGGCCGCACGGAGATCGCGGGCCTGATCGGCCCCAATGGGGCAGGCAAGACCACGGTGTTTAACCTGCTGACCAAGGTCTATCAGCCCACCCGGGGCACCATCCTGCTGGACGGAGTGGACACCCACTCCATGTCCACCGTTCAGGTGAACCGGGCGGGTATTGCCCGGACCTTTCAGAACATCCGGCTTTTTAATAACCTCAGCGTAGAGGACAACGTGAAACTGGGCCTTCATAATCACATTAAGTACGGTCTGTGGCAGGGGCTTTTCCGCCTTCCGGGATACTGGAAGGAGGAGAAAATCGCCCACGAGCGGGCCATGGAGCTGCTCTCCATTTTCGACATGGAGGACCTGGCCTCTGCCAAGGCGGGGAGCCTTCCCTACGGCGCCCAGCGGCGGCTGGAAATTGTCCGGGCGTTGGCGACGAACCCCTCCCTGCTCCTTCTGGATGAGCCGGCGGCCGGCATGAACCCCTCCGAGACCGCCGAGCTGATGGACAACATCGTAAAAATCCGGGACACCTTCCAGATTGCAGTTCTCCTCATTGAGCACGACATGAGCCTTGTCATGGGTATCTGCGAGGGCATTTGTGTGCTGAATTTCGGTCAGATCATCGCCAAGGGTACCCCCGATGAAATTCAGGCCAACCCGGCGGTCATCGAAGCCTATCTGGGCAAGCAGAAGGAGGGCTGAGAGATGCTGAAGGTAGAAAACATCAACGTCTATTACGGCGCCATTCACGCCATCAAGGGTATTTCCTTTGAGGTCAACGATGGGGAGATCGTTACCCTGATCGGCGCCAACGGCGCGGGCAAGTCCACCACCCTGCAAACCGTTTCGGGACTTCTCCACTCCACCACAGGTTCCATTACCTTTGAGGAAGAAAACATTGCGGGTATGCCGGCCCACAAGCTGGTGTCCAAGGGTCTGGCTCAGGTTCCCGAGGGGCGGCGGGTGTTCCTCAACATGACGGTGGAGGAAAATCTGGAAATGGGGGCCTATACCCGGCCTAATTCCGAGGTAGAGCCTCACCTGGAGCGGGTCTATGACCTGTTCCCCCGGATGAGGGAGAGAAGGAAGCAGGTGGCGGGCACCCTGTCCGGCGGTGAGCAGCAGATGCTGGCTATGGGCCGGGCCCTCATGTCCGACCCCAAGCTGATGATGCTGGATGAGCCCTCTATGGGCCTGGCTCCCATTCTGGTGGAGCAAATTTTCGACATCATTAAGGAGCTTCACAAGGCGGGCACCACCATTTTGCTGGTGGAGCAGAACGCCCAGATGGCCCTTTCGGTGGCCGACCGGGGCTATGTGTTAGAGACGGGCAAAATCGTCACCAGCGGCTCCGGCAAGGAGCTTCTCAACGACGAGAGCGTGAAGAAGGCCTATTTGGGTGGTTAAAACGGATAAAAAAGCGTCCCTCTTTTGAGGGACGCTTTTTTATTTTGCCGCAAGCTTTTCCAGAACATGGATACGGAATTGTGCGGTGACGGTGAGGGTATCCAGCGCTGCAAGCTGCGTTCCACCCTCCTTAGGGGTTTTCCAATAATAGGGGGTCATGCGGAATAGGTCCTGGATGGCCTCCTGGTTGGGCAGGGTAAAGCAACATTCCACCGGAACGACCTCTAAATAATGAAAGCCGGGGTATTCCTCCTGCTTCTCCTCGTTTTCGTAGGGGTGCTCATACAAAACGGATTTCAGCTCCCACAGGTGCCGGGGGCCGGGGACTACGTAGAGGAATTTTCCGCCCGGTTTTAACACTCTGTAAAATTCATCTGCCGCCAAAGGGGAAAAACAGTCAGTGAGAAGATCCACCGATCCATCCCCCAGAGGCAGGTGGTACACCGAGGCCACGGCGATTTCCCCTGCCGGACAGCGTCGGGCCGCCTTTTTGACGGCGGGCTTGGATAGGTCGACCCCTGCCGTTTGGCCTCCCTTGGCGGAGACTGTTTCCGCCAGGGCCGCCGTATACCAGCCCTCGCCGCAGCCTGCGTCCAGCAGGGCCGGGGAGGCGGGGGCGTATTTTTTTACCAGGGCGCACAGGGCCTCCCGCAGAGGTTCGTACCAACCTCCGTTTAAAAACCGGGTGCGGGCGGCGGCCATTTCCTTGTCGTCCCCCGGGGTCTTGGAGTGCTGGCGGTTGGCGGGGAGGAGGTTCACGTAGCCCTCCCGGGCAAGGTCAAAGCTGTGCCCGGACGGACAGGTATACCGCCCCGGTTCCCGGAGCAGGACGTTTCCACAGATGGGGCAGACAAACAGGCTATCCATGGGATATTCCCCCTTTTTTTCAGTATAGCACAGGAAGGAAAGGAAATCACGATTTTCCTTGTCTTTCTTCTTGATTATTGATACAATAGGAGCGCTGAATATCAAATCCAAAGGAGTACGCTATGATCACCGTTACCGATCTTTCTCTCAACTATTCCGGCACCCCCCTCTTTTCCCATGTGGACCTTCAATTTGTGAAGGGCAACTGCTACGGCATTATCGGCGCCAATGGGGCGGGGAAGTCTACCTTTTTGAAAATTCTCTCCGGGGAGCTGGACTCCACCTCCGGGGAGGTGTCCATTCTGCCCAATACCCGGATGTCCGTTTTGAAGCAGGATCAGAACCAGTACAACGCCTACACCGTCATGGATACGGTGCTCATGGGCAACCTCCATCTTTATAACATCGGCAAGGAAATGAACGCCCTTTACGAGAAGGAGGACTTTACCGACGAGGACGGCATTAAGGCCGCCGAGCTTCAGGCCGAGTACGCCGAGCTGGGGGGCTATGAGTCGGAGTCCGACGCCTCCCGCATCCTTCAGGGCCTGGGGGTGGGTACCCAGTACCATGATACCCTCATGGAGAACATGGACGCCCGGCTGAAGGTGAAGGTGCTGCTGGCCCAGGCGTTGTTCGGCAACCCGGACATTTTGATGATGGACGAGCCCACCAATAACCTGGACATCGCCGCCATCAATTGGCTGGAGGACTTTCTGCTGGATTTCGAGGGCACCGTCATTGTGGTAAGCCATGACCGGCATTTCCTCAACACCATCTGCACCCACATCGTGGATATTGACTATAACAAGGTCAAGCTCTATGTGGGCAACTACGACTTCTGGTATGACGCTTCCCAGCTCATGCAGCAGCTCATGAAGAACCAGAACAAGAAGAACGAGGAAAAGGCCCAGGAGCTGAAGGAGTTTATTTCCCGCTTCTCCGCCAACAAGTCCAAGTCCAAGCAGGCCACCGCCCGGCGGAAGC
>CANDEE010000002.1 GCA_947383685.1 uncultured Pseudoflavonifractor sp. | reverse complement strand
CTTTTGTGACGGCGGCAGTGGTGCTTCTCTCTCCTGTGGCCCGGGCGGATGAGCTTTCCGACGCCGTGGGGCTGGACAGGCTCATGGGGGCGGCGGGAGCCTATCTGGATGGATACTTAAATGTGGAGGACCTGGCGGGAGACAGCTTTGCACAAGGGGCGGGCGCCATCCTGGACGGAGGACTGGGAGAGCTGACGGGGGTTCTCCGGCGGGCCTTGAAAAGCGGAATGCTCCTGTTGGGGGTAGCTATGGTCTGCGGACTTGCGGATACGGTCCGGGAGGACTTGGGAGGCGGAAGCCTGGACCCGGTGCGCCTTGCGGGGACGGCGGCAGTCACTGCCATTGCCGCCGCAGACGTCCATGCCCTCCTGGGACTGGGGAGCCGGGCGCTGGAGGAGATGGACGCCTTCTCCAAGCTTCTGCTGCCTACGGTGACGGCGGCCTGCGCCGCCGCCGGGATGCCTGCCGCAGCGGTGGCAAGGCAGGGGGCGGCCCTGCTTTTTCTGGGGCTGCTGCTGACAGTGGCGGACCGGTTCATCCTGCCCCTGGTGTACGCCTATGTGGGGGCCCTGGCTGCCGGGGCGGCCCTGGGAAACGATGGGCTGAAGCGGCTGGGCGCCCTTCTCAAATGGGTGGCTACCGGTTTTCTTTCTCTATTGGTCACCGGGTTTGTCCTCTACCTTACCATAACCGGAGCGGTGGCGGGCAACGCGGACGTAATGGCGCAAAAGGCCGCCAAAACCGCCATTTCGGGGATGATCCCCGTGGTGGGCGGTATCCTTTCCGACGCTGCCGAAGCGGTGGTGGCGGGGGCGGGGCTTTTGAAGGGCACGGTAGGGGTAGTAGGGCTGCTGGCGGTGCTGGCCATCTGTCTTTCTCCCTTCCTGAGGCTGGGGGTCCATTACCTGGTTTACAAATGCGCCGCCGCCCTCACCGCCACGGTCCTGCCGGGTCCTGTGGCGGGGCTTATCGACGGCATCGGCTCTGCCTTTGCTCTTATTTTGGGAATGGTGGGGGGCGGAGGAATGATATTGTATGTGGCGCTGATTACATCCATCAGGGCAGCAGGGGGATGACGATGCTGAAGGAATGGCTTTTAGGGGTCACTGCCGCAGCCTTGGCGGTGGCCTTGGCCCAGGCTCTTACCCCGGAAGGTACGGTAAAGAAGATCGGGCGACTGGTGGGCGGACTGGTCCTCCTGCTGGCGGCGGTTCGTCCCCTGATGGGATGGAAGGGTGCAACTTTGGGCGGCCTTTCCCTTCGGGTGGAGCCGGAGCTGGCGGAGGAAGCAACTCAAAGTGGGGAGGATGTGATGAAAACCCTCATAGCGCAAAAGGCGGGCGCATATATTGTGGACAAAGGCCAGTCCCTGGGCTTCTCCTGCACGGCGGAGGTGGGGGTGGCCCTGGACGGTTCAGGTTGGCCCGTCCCCTGGGAGGCAGCGGTTTCCGGGACGTGGACGGCTCAGCAGAAAAAGGCGCTCTCCCAGGCGGTGGAGGAGGAACTCGGCATCCCCGCCCAACGGCAGAGCTTCCGGGAGGAGGGAACATGAAGGGCAGCGAGTGGTTTAAAAAGGCAGCGGCGGCAGCCGGGAGGTTCAAATACGTATTACTGGTGGCCCTGGTGGGGGCGGTCCTGCTGGTTTGGCCCACCGGGGAGGCAGAGGAAGCCGTCCCGGCGGGGACAGCCGGCGGGGACCTCTTTCAGATCGACCGGATGGAACGAAAGCTGGAAAAGGCTCTCTCACAGGTGGAGGGAGCGGGGGATGTGTCGGTGGTGCTCACCCTTCAAGGTGGCCCCCGGCAGGTGTTGGCCCAGGACGGCAGCACTGCCGAGGAGGAGGGCCGCGCCAGCCGGGAAACCTCCACCATCCTTTTGACCAAGGGGGCCGGGTATCAGGAGCCGGCGGTACTCCAGGAGCTGGGGCCGGTATATCAGGGGGCTTTGGTGGTGTGCTCCGGAGGAGACGACCCCCAGGTGAAGCTGGCGCTCTATGAAGCGGTCTCTGCCCTGACAGGGCTGAGAGCGGATAAAATTTCGATTTGTAAGGGAAAGTGAGGAAAAAGTGATGAAACTATGGAAACGCAATGCGGTGGTAGCCGCCATCGTCCTTTTTGTCTGTGTGGCGGTCTACCTCAACTGGTCCTACCAGCAGGACGAGGTAAATGTGGACGCGGGCAAGACACTGGGCCAGGCTGCCCTGGTAGGGGGCAAGACCAACGACCCGCTGTTGGCGGCGACTCCCGCCCCTGCGGAGGACGGCGAGGCAGCCGGGACTTCCACAGGCTACTTCTCATCAGCCAGGCTTAACCGCCAGCAGGCCCGGGACAGCGCCCTGGGGATGCTTCAGGAGACCCTGAACAGTGACGCCTCTGAGGAGGCCGCCAAGGCCGATGCGGGGGCCGCCATTGAGACGTTGGCAGCCTCCACTGTGTCTGAGGCTCAAATTGAAAATTTGGTGGTCGCCAAGGGCTACGCCGACTGTGTGGCCTTTATCAGCGAAGGGGGAGTGTCGGTGGTGGTCTCCGCGCTGGAGGATGGCTTCCAGGATGCGGATGTAGCCCGGATTACCGAGATCGTAATGAATGAAACAGGGGTGCCAGCCAGCCAGATTACCATTATCGGCGCGGAGGGCTGAGGAAAAACTTGAACCAAACGAAAAATTTTGATTGTAATTTTCCTTTTCTGTGGTACAATGGGAGTAACCAACCATGAGCGACCACAGGAAAGGAAGCGTGAATGAGATGGCAGAAGGAAAAGAGTACATCTCCTGTCCTGACGAGCTGGGGACCATCCATATTTCAGAGGACGTGTTGGCGGTGACCGCCGCGGTTGCCGCGCTGGAGGTTGAGGGAATCGGCGGCCTTGCCGCCAATCTGGGCAGCGATATTGCCGAGCTTTTGGCGGGACGGAAGAATCTGAGCAAGGGCGTCCGGGTCACGGTGGCGGAGAGCGCCGTTACGGTGGACATCTCCCTGCTGGTGAAGTATGGCTCCTCGGTGCAGGAGTCTGCCAAGGCGGTCCAGACTGCCGTGGGCGACGCTATCGCAAACGCCAGCGGTTTCACCGTTACGGCAGTGAACGTCCATGTGGCGGGCGTGTCTTTCCCGGCTCAGAAGAAGAACAAGTAAGGAAAAACGGCGCATAAGGTCCGGAGAGGGGAAACTCTCCGGACCTTATTTTTTTCTCTGTTACCCTGGATTTAGGGGTTTCCTTTTATACAAAAACGGTGTATAATGTTGAATACCCTAAAATGGGAAAAATGGGCAGACAGACCCTTGGGAGGGAACCCCATGACAAGAAGCAACGCCAGAGAATTAGCCGTACACCTGGTATTTGAACTGGGCTTTTCGGATGAGACTGCCGATGAGCTGCTCTCGCAGGCCCTGACCCGGGCCATGTTTGAGGACATCGGCAGGGAGGAGCCCCTCTACGCCGAGTTCCCCAATGTGGAACAGCGGCAGTATATTACCGCCCTGGTGAAGGGGGTGGAGCTTCATGGTCCGGAGCTGGACGGGTACATCGGCAAATACGCCATCGGCTGGAATTTTTCCCGGCTGCCCCGGATCGTGGTGGCCATTCTCCGGGTGTGTATGTACGAGATTCTCTATATGCAGGACGTGCCCAACGCCGCCGCCATCAACGAGGCGGTGGAGCTGACCAAGCATTACGAGGAGCTGGAGCTGGCGGCCTTTGTCAACGGCATTCTGGGCTCTTTTGTCCGCTCTGAACCTTTGCCTGAGCCTGTGGCTCCGCCTCCGGCGGATGTATTCGACGCCCCGGAGGGGGAGGAGTGACTACATTAGGGTTGGATACCAGCAACTATACCACCTCCGCCGCTGTTTTTGATGGGGAGGAAGGAGTCAACACGGGAAAGCTGCTGGAGGTTCGGCCGGGAGAAAAGGGCCTTCGCCAGTCGGACGCCCTTTTCCAGCACGTAAAGGCTCTGCCGGAGCGTATGGCGGAGCTGCGTGGGTTGGGATTGCTGGACAACATAGCCGCCGTAGCGGCATCCACCCGGCCCAGGGCGGTGGACGGCTCCTATATGCCCTGCTTTCGGGCAGGGGAGAGCCTGGGACGAAGCGTTGCCGCTCTTTTGAACGTACCCTTTTTCGAGGTTTCCCACCAGCAGGGGCACCTGGTTGCCGCGGCCTGGTCGGCGGGACAGATGGAGCTGCTGGACGGACCTTTTCTGGCCTGGCATTTATCGGGAGGTACAACGGAGCTTTTATACGTGGAGCCTGACGGGGCCAACGTGAGGGCAAAGGCCATCGGCGGCACCACGGATATTTCGGCGGGACAGCTTATTGACCGCACCGGGGTCCTGCTGGGCCTCGGCTTTCCCGCGGGGAAGGCTCTGGACGAGCTTTCGGGGCAGTCACAGTCAGAGGAACGGTTTCGGGTGAAGGTACAGGATATGGCCTTCTCTTTCTCCGGAGTGGAAAACCAGGTGAATGCCCTGATAGAGAAGGGCGCGGCCCCTGCCGACGTGGCCCGGTTTGTACTGAACACGGTTTCCGATACGGTCCGGCGGGCTACCATGGAGGCCCAGAACCGCTTTCCTGGGCTGCCCCTGCTGTGTTCGGGAGGGGTAGCCTCCAACCGCAGGTTGCGGTATATTTTAACAGAATTTTGCGGGGGAGCATTTGCCCAGCCCCGGTATTCTGCCGACAACGCCATGGGTGTGGCAATCTTGGCCCATCGGATGATGGACGCCGAAAGGAGAGAATCCAATGAATGAATTTGTAGTGCACTGGCTGATAGCTTTGGCAGCAATTTTGCTGCTGCTGGCGGCTCTTTATCTGGTAATCCGGATGGCGGTGCGCGGGGCCATTAAAGAGGCATTCCGGGAAATTGCCGGTCAAGTGGCCAAAGAACTCTGGAAGGATGAGGAGCAGTAAGGCGGCGGCACAGTCTGCGTAGAAAGGGGCACAGTCCATGCAGTACCCGGTCTATTCGGTGTCCCAGCTCAACAGCCATGTGAAGGGCTTACTGGACGCCGACACGGCTCTCTCCGGACTTTTTGTCCGGGGAGAGCTGTCAAACTATAAGGTATACCCTACGGGACACCACTATTTTTCTCTGAAGGACGCTGAGGGCAGCCTTTCCTGCGTTATGTTCAGACGGGAGGCTGCGTCCCTTCGGTTCCGGCCCCAGAACGGGATGAAGGTCACGGCTTTCGGGCGGGTCACGGTGTTCCTGCGGGATGGAAAGTATCAGCTTTATGTGGACGCCATGACCCCTGACGGTATGGGTGACCTGCACCTGGCCTTTGAGCAGCTCAAGGCCAGGCTGGAGGCCGAGGGCCTGTTTGCCGAGAGCCACAAAAAGCCCCTTCCCCGGTTCCCAAAGAGGATTGCCCTGGTGACCTCCCCGGCCGGGGCGGCAGTCCGGGACATGATTCGGGTACTGGGAGCCCGGTGGCCTATGGCAGAGGTCTATGTGGTGCCCTGCCGGGTCCAAGGAGCGGAGGCCCCTCCGGAAATTGCGGGGGCCATCGCCTGGGTCAACCAGGGGCGCTTGGCCGACCTCATTATCACGGGCCGGGGCGGCGGGTCTATGGAGGACCTGTGGTGCTTCAATGACGAGCGGGTAGCACGGGCCATCTATGCCTCGGAAATTCCTGTCATCTCCGCCGTGGGCCATGAGCCTGACGTGACCATCGCTGATTTCGTGGCGGATAAGCGGGCGGCGACCCCCTCCAACGGCGCGGAATTGGCGGTGCCCCACCAGGATGAGCAGATCGAGCTGCTGGACTATCTGGTGCGGCGGATGGGCAAGGCGGTAGAGCGGCAGCTGGGAGAGAGCCGAGCCCTTCTGGCTCACGCTGCGCGGAGCCGGATGCTCCAGGACCCCATGAGTTGGGTCAGCGACCGCCGTGTCCATTTGGAGCGGCAGAAGGCGCGGCTGGAATATACTGTGAACGCCGCCTTGAGTGGAAAACGAAAGGATATGGCCCGCCTGGCGGCGGGATTAGACGCGCTAAGCCCCCTCAAGGTGCTGAGCCGGGGCTATTCCATTGCTAAGGGGCCGAAAGGGATCGTGAAGTCGGTGAAGGACGTGGAGCCGGGAGACAGCCTGGAGCTGCGGCTTTCCGATGGTGCAGTGCGCTGTAAGGCTGAGTCTACGGTATGATAAGCCATAAAAAATATCCGAAAAGGAGTGACCCATATGCCCGCTGCGAAAAAGCCCACGTTTGAGGAAGCCATGGCCCGCCTGGAGGCCATCGTAACCTGCCTGGAAAAAGGAGACGCCTCCTTGGAGGAGTCTATGGCCCTGTTTGAGGAGGGTACCGCCCTTATGAAGCAGTGCTCCGCCGCTCTGGACCAGGCGGAGCAGAAGGTAGCAAAGCTGTTTCCCGGCCGGGATGGGGCTCCGGCGGAGGAGCCGATGGAGGATATGGAACAGTGAAATTTACCGAGCGGTTTATCGCGGATAAGGAGCTGGTGGAGACCGCCCTGCGGGGCGTGTTCCGGGGGAAGGTTCCTCATGCCGATATATATGATGCCATGAATTACAGCCTTTTGGCAGGCGGCAAGCGTGTTCGGCCTATTTTGACCATTGAGGCTTGCCGCCTCTGCGGCGGGACGGCGGAGGCCGCCCTGCCTTTTGCCTGCGCGGTGGAGATGGTCCACACCTATTCCCTGATCCATGATGATTTGCCTTGTATGGATAACGATGAGCTGCGCCGGGGTAAGCCCACCAACCATGTGAGGTATGGAGAAGCCACGGCGGTGTTGGCTGGGGACGGACTTCTCACCGCTGCCTTTGAAACCGCCCTGGGAGCGGGAGCCTGTCTTCCCGCGGAAAGAGTGATACAGGCACTGGAGCTGCTGTCTGTTGCCGCCGGCCCGGCGGGTATGGTAGGCGGCCAGGTTTTGGATATGGTGGGGGAGGGCCACGCCCTTACTCTGTCCGATGTGGAGGAATTGCAGCAGCTGAAGACGGGCGCGCTCATCTCCGCTGCCGCCGAGCTTGGCGTGATTGCCGCGGGCGGGGACGAAACCAAGCGTACGGCGGTGCGGACCTACGCCCAAAAGCTGGGCCTTGCTTTCCAGATTCGGGACGATGTGCTGGATGTGACCGGAGACGAGGGCAGTCTGGGCAAGCCCATCGGATCTGACGCGGAGTCGGAAAAGACCACCTTTGTTACCCTGAAGGGGTTGGAGGAGTGCGGGCGCATGGTGGAGCGGTTGACGGCGGATGCCGTCGCGGCCCTTTCGGCTTTTGAGGAATCCTGGTTTCTGGAGGAACTGGCCCGAGTCCTGGTAGGACGCACCAACTGAGGAGGAGCGGCGATGAAGAACGTAGTGGATTTCCTCACGGGGAACCTGATCCTGAATCTGGCAATCATGGCCTGGGCCGCCGCCCAGATTTTGAAGCTTATCGTAGTGCTCATCACCGAGCGGCGGTGGGATTGGCAGCATATCCTGTCCAGCGGCGGAATGCCCAGCTCCCACTCGGCCTTTGTCTGCGCCATGACCGCTTCCATTGCTTATCTTTACGGCTGGGGCTCGCCCCTGTTTGCCATTTCTGCCGGGGTGGCTCTGGTGGTGATGTACGACGCTTTTAATGTCCGCCGGGAGACGGGGGAGCAGGCAAAAATCCTCAACTATATGATGGAACACTGGACCCAGATGAAGCCGGAGGAGCTGTTTGATAAGGCTCTGAAGGAATTGATCGGTCATACACCGCTCCAGGTCTTTATGGGCGCTTTGCTGGGAATTGCCGTCGGCTGGGGCGGAGGCTGGTTTTTCACCCAGTGAGCGGTAAATTACAAACAGAAAGAGGGGAAGGGCCTTGCTGGATATTCCGAATAACCTCCATCTGATTACCGACGCCGAGGCCGAGGCCCTTTGTGCCCGGCTTCGGCAGCGCTTGGTGGAGGTGGTCTCCCAGAGGGGGGGGCACTTGGCCTCCAACCTGGGAGCGGTAGAGCTGACAGTAGCTCTCCACCGGGTCTTTGCCCCGGAACGGGACCGCATTGTCTTTGACGTGGGGCATCAGTGTTATTGCCATAAAATGCTCACGGGACGGGACGGGGCTATGGATACTCTGCGTACCTTTGGGGGCGTTTCCGGCTTTCCAAAGCCGGGGGAGAGCGTCTGCGACGCTTTTACCGTGGGCCACGCCTCTACGGCGGTGTCCGCAGCGGTAGGTATGGCCCGGGCGCGAACCATAATGGGAAAAGATTATCATGTAATTGCCCTTTTGGGGGATGGCGCCCTCACCGGGGGGCTTGCCTATGAGGGCCTATCCGACGCGGGGGACAGCGGAGAGCCGCTACTGGTCATCCTCAATGACAACGGGATGTCTATTACCCAGAGCGTAGGCGGTGTGGCGGAGCATTTGGCCCGTCAGCGGCTGAAGCCCCAGTACCTCAGCTTCAAAAAAGGCTACCGGCGGGTGATGCAGAGCTTTTCCCTGGGCCGCCGGATTTATAAGGTGACTCACAAGGTCAAGACTGCCGTCAAGGAGACGCTGCTCCCCTGCTCTCTCTTTGAGGATATGGGATTTACCTATCTCGGTCCGGTGGATGGACACGATGTGAAGGGCCTGACCCGGCTGATGCTGTATGCAAAGGAGCTGGACGGTCCGGTGCTGCTCCATGTCCGGACGGTGAAGGGAAAGGGATATGCCCCTGCCGAGAGGTCGCCGGACCAGTTCCACGGTGTGGGGAAATTTGACCCTGCCACGGGAAAGGCCCTATCAGCGGGAGGGGAAAACTTTTCCTCCGTCTTTGGAGAAGCCCTCTGCGGCTTGGCGGAGAAGGACCCGCGCCTCTGCGCCGTTACTGCCGCAATGCAGCCAGGGACCGGACTGGACGGCTTTGCCCGGAGGTTCCGGGCCCGGTTCTTTGACGTGGGCATTGCGGAGGGCCACGCTGTCACCATGTGCGCGGGTATGGCGAAACAGGGAATGATTCCCGTGTTCGCCGTTTATTCCACCTTTTTACAGCGTTCCTACGACATGCTTCTTCACGATGTGGCCCTCCAAAACCTTCACGTGGTATTCTGTGTGGACCGGGCGGGTCTGGTGGGGGAGGATGGAGAGACTCACCACGGGGTCTTTGATGTGGGTTTTCTCGATACCATCCCCGGTATAACGGTGCTGGCTCCCACCTCCTTTGCCGAGCTGCGGACCATGTTGGACTATGCCGTCCATGAGGTGAAGGGCCCGGTGGCTGTCCGCTATCCCAGAGGGGGAGAGGGCACCTATCAGAAACCTTGGGATGGGCAGCCCGTTACCCTGCTCCGTTCCGGGAAGGACGTGACCCTGGCGGGCTATGGGATACAGATAAACGCCCTTTTGGAAGCGGCGGAGCGGCTGGAGCGGGACCATATTTCGGCAGAGGTCATAAAACTGAATACCATTACGCCGGTCCCGTCCTACGATATATTTCAGTCGGTGGAGAAAACCGGGAGTCTTTGGTTTTATGAGGAAGCCATGGAGTACAATTGTGTGGGCCGAAGGCTGGCCGCCGATATGGCCGTCGGAGGCGTACGGGCGAGATATATTGCTTTACGGAATTTGGGCAGCCGTATCCCACCCCAGGGAACGGTGGAGGAGCTTCGCCGGATGAATAATTTGGACGCCGGGAGCATTGCCAGGCAGATCAAGGAGGTGACAGACCTTGAAAAAGCGTCTGGACGTACTTCTGGTTGAGAAGGGACTGGTGGAGTCCCGCCAGAAGGCCCAGGCCCTTATCATGGCGGGGCAGGTTTATGTAAAGGGCCAGAAGGTGGACAAGGCGGGAGCTCCCACCGACCCGGAGGCCCCTATTGAGGTCCGGGGCGAGGGTCTTCGCTATGTGAGCCGGGGGGGCTTAAAGCTGGAAAAGGCCATGTCCCTGTGGCCCATCCATCTGGAAAACGCCCTCTGCGGCGATATTGGGGCCTCTACCGGGGGGTTTACTGACTGTATGCTCCAAAACGGGGCCAGTAAGGTCTATGCTGTGGATGTGGGTTACGGGCAGCTTGCCTGGAAGCTGCGCAGCGACCCCCGGGTAATCTGTCTGGAGCGGACCAACGCCCGGTATCTCACCCATGAGGAAGTGCCCGACGAGCTGGATTTCGCCAGCGTGGACGTGTCCTTTATTTCCCTGAATCTCATCCTGCCCGCCCTGCGGAGCCTGATGAAACCCACCGCCCAGGCGGTGTGCCTCATCAAGCCCCAGTTTGAGGCGGGACGGGAGAAGGTGGGGAAGAAAGGGGTCGTTCGAGACAAGGCGGTTCATTTGGAGGTGCTGGAGCACTTCCTGGACCACGCAAAGGCTGCCGGATTCGGGGTGTTGGGACTTACCTTTTCCCCCATCCGGGGCCCGGAGGGGAACATTGAATATCTGGGTTGGCTCTCCGCGGGAGAAGCCCGGCTCTGGCAGGGGGACCTGTCCGCTTTGGTGGAGGCGTCCCATGCTGAACTGGAACCCAAAGACCCCACAGGGGAGGGAGCGGAATGAAAATCGTGTTAAGCCCCAACCCATACCGGGATAAGGGCCTGCGGGCGGCGCAGAACGCCGAGAAGGTTTTGCGGCAGGCGGGGGCGGAGACCGTCATGTGCTTTCCCTTTGAACTGGAGCGGGACAATGTGGAGGTTCCTTCCCACTTGAAGTTTCTCCCGGAGGAGGAGGCTTTTGATAGGGCAGACCTGATGGTCTGCTTCGGAGGGGACGGCACCATCCTTCACGCTGCCAAGGATGCCCAACGCCACGGGGTGTCTGTGCTGGGGGTGAATCTGGGCAGCGTGGGCTTCCTCTCTGAGCTGGAGGCCACCGAGTTGTCCCAGTTAGAACGGCTCACTCAAGGGAAATACCGCATTGAGGAGCGAATGATGCTGGACGTGTCGGTCCGCCGGGAGGGAAAGACAGTCTACCGGGACCTGGCTCTCAACGACGCGGCCATTACCAAGGGGGCAGTGGCCCGTATCATCGACCTGGAGGTGAAGGCCGACGGGGTGGTTGTAAGCCGCTATTCAGGGGACGGGGTCATCGTATCCACCCCCACTGGTTCCACGGCCTACGCTATGTCGGCGGGAGGGCCCATCGTGGAGCCCACGGTAGAAAATATTCTGGTAACTCCCATCTGTCCCCACGCCCTTCACACCCGTTCCTTTGTGCTGGACAGAGGACGCTCGGTGGCGGTTCGAATGGGAAAGCTGTCCCGGAAAACGGCCTACTTATCGGTGGACGGGGGCAAGGCCTTCCGTCTCAGTGCCAGCGACCAGGTAGAGCTTCACCGCTCCAAGTCCAGGGCTAAGCTCATTCGGCTGACCAACCGGAGCTTTTATACTGTGGTCAATCAAAAGTTGGGGAGGGCCTGACCTATGAAAACCAAGCGCCAGCAGGAAATTTTGGACATCATCGCCACTTTTGAGGTGGAGACACAGGAGCAGCTTTTGGAGCATTTGAAGGAGCGGGGCATTTCCACCACGCAAGCCACGATTTCCAGGGACATTAAGCAGCTCCATCTGGTGAAGGAGCTGACCCACGGCGGGGCGTCTAAATACGCTGTTTCCCACCACAAGGCGGCGGCAAACTTCTCCAACAGGCTGCGGACGATTTTCCGGGAGAGTGTGACCTCCTTTGACCTTGCCCAGAATATTGTGGTGCTCAAGACCATGCCGGGGCTGGCTAACGCCGCGGCCGCCGCTATTGACGGCATGGAGTTGTCCGGATTGGTGGGCTCCCTGGCGGGAGACGACACTGCCCTTCTGATTATGCGGACGAATGAGGCCGCGGTGGAGTTCTGCGAGGAAATCCGGGAGATGCTGCATTGATAGATGGGAACGTTTTTTCAGGAGGGGTAGTGCCATGCTGTCTGTCCTTCACATTGAAAATATTGCCGTAATAGAATCGGCGGATATCCTCTTTGGACCTGGCTTTAACGCCCTCACCGGCGAGACGGGCGCGGGCAAATCCATTGTGGTGGACGCCATGAGCGCTGTCACCGGGGAGCGGACCAGCCGGGAGCTGATTCGTACCGGAGCAAAGTCCGCCCTTGTTACCGGGGCCTTTACGGCAGTGAAGGCCCTGCCGCCTTTTCTGGCGGAGAGCGGTCTTGTGCCCGATGAGAACGGAGAGCTGCTTCTCCAACGGGAAATTATGCCTGACGGGAAAAACCTTTGCCGGGTTAACGGCCGTCCGGTGACAGTGGCGCAGTTAAAGGCGCTGGGCCGTCAGCTTCTCAATATTCATGGCCAGCATGACGGCCAACAGCTTTTGGACGAGGGCTGTCACCTGGAATACCTGGACCGGTTTGGGGAGACGGGAAAATCGTTGGAGGCTTACCGTGCCGCTTATGAGGCGCTGGCAGAGCTGGACCGGAAGATTTCCTCCCTTCGGATGGACGAGAGTGAGAAGGCGAGAAGGGTGGATACCCTCCAATTCCAAATCAACGAGCTGGAGCGGGCGGACCTTGCGGTGGGGGAGGAGGAGGCTCTGAACGAACGCCGGGACATCCTCCGCAACGCTGCGGATTTGGCCCAGGCTGCCCAGGGGGCTCACTTTGCCCTCTCAGGAGACGAGGACAGCGCCGGGGCGGTGGCTCTACTCATGGAGGCGGAGCGGGCGCTGGAGGCGGTGGCCGGGGTCAGCGTCGGCCTGGACGAACTGCGGGAGCGGCTCACCGACTGCCGCTGCCAGGCCCAGGATGTGGCGGACGCCGCCCGTGACCAGGCAGGCAGCTTTGAATTTGAGCCGGGGGAGCTGGACCAGCTAGAGGGGCGGCTGGACCTTCTTTACCGCCTGAAAAAGAAGTATGGTGGCAGCGTGGAGGAAATGCTGGACTATCTGGACAGAAGCCGGCGGGAGCTGGATGAAATCCAGTTTGCCGACGATGCGCTCCTCCGTTTGGAGCAGGAGCGGGAAAAGGCACTGGGGGAGGCCAAGACCCTGGCCAAAACCCTTTCAGAGGAGAGAAAAGAGGCGGGCGAGGCGTTGGAGGAGCGCATCCAGAGTGAGCTTGCCCAGTTGGATATGCCCAGGGTCCGTTTCCGGGTGGAGTTTTGCCCGGTGGAGAATGAGAACGGCCTTAACGCCGATGGTATGGACGCGGTGCGGTTTCTGATGTCCGCCAACGTGGGCGAGGACTTGAAGCCCATCCAGAAAATAGCCTCAGGCGGTGAGTTGGCCCGAATTATGTTAGCCCTTAAAAATGTGCTGGCGGAAAACGACGACGTAGGCACTTTGGTTTTTGATGAGGTAGATACCGGCGTTTCAGGACGGGCGGCCCAGAAGGTGGCGGAAAAGCTGGCCCAGGTGGCCCGGCACAAGCAGGTGCTCTGTGTGACCCATCTGCCCCAGCTTGCCGCCATGGCAGACGTCCACTTCTCGGTGGAGAAGGGGGAGAAAAACGGCCGCACCTTCACGGCGGTGGAGGTCCTGGACCGGTCCCGAAGGCAGGCAGAGCTTGCCCGGCTCACCTCTGGAGAGCGTGTGGGACAGGCGGCTCTGGACGGAGCAGGAGAGCTGCTGGACGGAGCGGAAGCATACAAGAAATCACTGTAAAGAGCATACACTGGCAGGAAGGAGGGGTTGCCATGGAAAAATGGGATGTGCTGGAGCAGGAATTGAGAGGGGCCTGTTCCGCCCTGGAGCTGCGGCGGAATGAGCCCATGAGTAGACACACCTCCTTCCGGGTGGGCGGCCCTGCCGCCTTGATGGCCCTGCCCCAGGGCAGGGGGGAAGCGAAAACTATCCTCCGGGTAGCCGCAGAGGTGGGAGTAAAGCCCTTTTTCTTGGGGAATGGCTCCAATTTACTGGTGGCAGATGAGGGGTATCCCGGCTTTGTTGTGAAGCTGTCCGGCGTTGTGCTTGGCCGTCGTGGGTTTAACCGTTGCCGAGAGGTGAACCGCTGTTTGCGGGTGGAAGCGGGTATTCCGCTTGCCAAATTGGCGATGGCGGCACTGTCCCGGGGTCTGACAGGCTTAGAGTTTGCCGCGGGTATCCCGGGGACCTTGGGAGGGGCAGTGCTGATGAACGCCGGTGCGTACGGCGGTGAGATGTCACAGGTTGTTACTGCTGTGACATACTTGGATGAAAAGGGAAAAGAGACTACCCTTTCAAGGGAAGAATGTAAATTCTCCTATCGCAATAGTATTTTTTCTGCTCATCCGGAATGGCTTATTGTGGAAGCGGAATTCAAACTTCAACAGGATGACCCGGCGGAGATCGGAAAACGAATGGACGATCTCTCCGCCCAGCGCAAGGCCAAACAGCCCCTGGAATACCCCTCGGCGGGCTCCACCTTCAAGCGGCCCCCTCCCTTGGCAGACGGCACCCCCGTCTACGCCGCCGCCCTCATTGACCAGTGTGGCCTGAAGGGGTTGACGGTGGGCGGAGCCCAGGTGTCGGAAAAACACGCCGGATTCATCATCAACAAAGGCGGGGCCACCTGCGCCGATATTCTGGCCCTGGTGGAACAGGTAAAGGCCCGGGTACTGGACCGGACAGGAGTAAAACTGGAACTGGAAATAAAATTGCTGGGAGTTTGACCCCTTTGGAGGGAGAAGTATGGAATTTATCGTCATTTCCGGCCTGTCCGGGGCGGGAAAAAGCCAGGCGGCCTCCTTTATGGAAGATATAGGCTACTTTGTGGTGGACAATATGCCGGCCGCCCTGATCCCCAAATTTGCTGAGCTTTGTATGGCAAGTCCCGCCCAGTACGACCGGGTGGCCATTGTCTCCGACATTCGGGGCGGACAGAGCTTTGACGGTCTGTTTGCCGCACTGGAGGAGCTGGACCGGATGGGCTGTGACCACAAGATACTCTATATGGAGGCCAGCCCGGAGACCATCATTAAGCGGTATAAAGAAACCCGGCGGCGGCATCCTCTGGCAAAGGGGAACCGTTCGCTGGACGAGGCGGTTCGCCTGGAACGGACGATTCTGGCCCCGGTCCGGGCCAGGGCTGAGTATAATGTGGACACCACAGCCCTCTCCACCGCCAAGCTGCGGGGGGAGATACTGCGGGTCTTTGGGGAGGGTGGCCCCCAGCAGGCCATGAATGTGAGCGTTATCTCCTTTGGCTTTAAGTACGGCATCCCCATCGAGGCCGATTTGGTCTTTGACGTCCGCTTTTTGCCCAATCCCTTTTACATTACCGAGCTGCGGCATCAGACGGGACTGGACGCTCCGGTCAATGATTTTGTATTTGGTTATCAGCAGACCAAGGATTTTATGACCTATTTGGAACGGCTCATCGGTTTCCTTTTGCCACAGTATGTGGAGGAGGGCAAGACCGCGCTGGTTATCGCTATCGGTTGTACGGGCGGCAAGCACCGCTCGGTGGCGGTGGCGAAGACCCTGGCCGACTTTGTGCGGCAAAAGGGCTACGATGCCAGCGAAAACCACCGGGATATGACGAGAGGCTGAATATGGAAGAAAAATCGAAATACCGCTGGGAAAATGGTCCCAAGGTGGTGGCAATTGGTGGCGGAACCGGCCTTTCCACCATGCTCCGGGGACTGAAAAACCGAACAAAAAACCTGACCGCCATCGTTACCGTTGCCGATGACGGCGGAGGCTCCGGTGTTCTGCGCCAGGATTTGGGGATGCCTCCTCCGGGGGATATCCGCCACTGCATGGAGGCCCTGGCCAATGCCGAACCCGTCATGCAGGAGCTGTTGGCCTACCGTTTTCCCGTGGGCTCGGGCCGACTCACGGGACAGTCCTTTGGCAACCTCATTCTGGCGGCCCTTAACGGCATATCCGGTTCCTTTGAGGAAGCAGTGGCCCAGATGAGCCAGGTCCTTGCCATTACAGGCCGGGTCCTGCCTGTTACCAGCGCAGACGTGAAGCTGGAGGCTACCTTTGAAAACGGTACGGCGGTGGTGGGGGAATCCCTCATTGCGGATTTTAAGAAGGCTCAGGACTGCCGGATTCGGAAGGTGCGGCTCCTGCCGGAGCGCCCTGCCGCTACTCAGGCGGCCTTGGAGGCTATCCGGGAGGCCAACCTTATCGTGTTGGGGCCGGGCAGCCTTTATACCAGCGTCATTCCCAACCTGCTGGTGGAGGGGGTGGCGGAGGCCATCTGCCGGAGCGAGGCCCTGAAAATCTATATCGGCAACATTATGACCCAGGATGGGGAGACTGAGGGCATGACCCTCTCCGACCACGTTAAGGCCCTTCTGGAGCACTCCGGGCCGGGACTGATCGACCTGTGCGTGGCAAACTCCGCCCCGGTGGACCCGGACCTGATCCAACGATACAAGGCGGAGGACGCCGACCCCATCGAAGTAGACAAGGCGCGCATCGAAGCCCTGGGGGTAGAGGTGGTGGAGCGGCCCATGATCTCCACGGCCGCCCGCTATGCCCGCCACTCCCCGGAGCGGCTGGGAGAGGTTACCATGGAGCTTTACGAGGAGCGGGCGGACACCAAGGTGTTCTGAACCTATACAGCCTACCAAAGAAGAAAGGAGGAGAATGCCATGTCCTTTTCCAGCGACGCCAAGCGGGAGCTATGCCGCCAGGGCATCAGCCGCAAATGCTGCGCCCTGGCGGAGGGCTACGGCGTTCTCCTCTATGCCAACCGGTTTGACCATAAGGAAGTCCGCATTGTTACGGAGTCGGCGGATTTGGCGGTCCGGCTTCCCCTTTTGTTCAAAAAGGCCTTTCAGCTTACCTTTGACCGCTTGCCGGAGGAGGGACCCGGTAAGCGGGTTTTCTCCATTACCGCGCCGGACAAGCTCTCCACTCTATGGGCGGCTTTTGGTTACGACCCGGGCACGGCGGTGGCCCACCACATCAATTTTGCCGTGCTGGAGGAGGACCACTGCCGCACTGCCTTTTTCCGGGGCGCTTTTCTGGCGGGCGGCTCGGTCACTGACCCCAGTAAGAGCTACCACCTGGAGCTGACGACCACTCACCGCTCGGTGGACCGGGAGCTGCTGACCCTTTTGCGGGAGGCGGGCTTTGACCCCAAATCGGTGGACCGGAACGGCGTCCACATGACCTACTTCAAGCAGAGCGAGGCCATTGCCGACTTTCTTACCGCCATCGGTGCGCCCTTGGCGGCAATGGAACTGATGAACGCTAAGGCGGAGAAGGATTTGCGGGGGGGCGTAAACCGCCGGGTGAACTGTGATGCCGCCAACTTGGACAAGGCGGTGGAGGCAGCCCAGGCCCAGCTTGAGGTCATTCGCCGCCTCTCCGAGCGGATGGACCTTTGCCAGCTTCCCCCTAAGCTGGCGGAGGCGGCCAGGCTGCGCCTGGATAACCCCGACCTGACCCTCACTGAGCTGGCGGCCCTCTGCGAGCCGCCTATTACCAAATCTTCCCTCAGCCACCGCTTGAAAAAGCTGGCGGAATTGGCAGAGCAATAGACGTGGAAGCGAAAAACGAGGAGGGACAAGCCATGCCTTTCGTTCACCTGCATAACCACACGGAATATTCCCTTTTGGACGGAGCCTGCCGTATTCCCAAGCTGGTAAAGCGGGTAAAGGAGTTGGGACAGCCCGCCGTGGCTATCACCGACCACGGGACCATGTACGGAGTCATTGATTTTTACCGGGCCTGTAAGGCGGAGGGGATCAAGCCCATCATCGGCTGCGAGGTCTATGTGGCCCCCCGGACCCGGTTCGATAGGGTCCATGAGCTGGACAGTAAGGCCCGGCACCTTATCTTGCTGTGCAAGGACGAGGTGGGTTACCGAAACCTTTCCCACATGGTGAGCCAGTCCTATACAGAGGGCTTCTACATCAAGCCCCGCATCGACATGGACCTGCTGCGGGAGCGGGCGGAGGGTCTTATCTGCCTGTCCGCCTGCCTTGCGGGTGAGCTGCCCCGGCGGCTGCGGAGCGGAGATTACGAGGGGGCCAAGGCTCATGCCCAGGAGATGGACCGGCTTTTTGGCCGGGGGAGCTATTACCTGGAGCTTCAGGATCACGGCCTGGAGGCGGACCCCGTAGTTGTCGCCGGTCTTCTACGCATCCATGAGGAAACGGGTATTCCACTGGTCTGCACCAATGACGCCCACTATCTCACCAAAGAGGATGCCCGGATGCAGGATATTCTCATGTGTATCCAGACAGGAAAGACCGAGGCCGACCCGGACCGGATGAAGTTTGAGACCGACGAAATGTATCTCAAGAGCACCGAGGAGATGGAGGCCCTTTTCAGCAAGTATCCCGGAGCCATAGAAAATACCCTGAAAATCGCGGATATGTGCAACGTGGAGTTTGAGTTTGGCAAATATCACCTGCCGGAATTCCACCTGCCAGAAGGGGAGACCGATCCGGACGCTTATTTTGAAAAGCTGTGCCGCCAAGGGTTTGAACGCCGCTATCCCGGCCATCCGGAGGGGTATCAGGAGCAGCTGGAGTACGAGATGGGGGTCATCCGCAAGATGGGCTTTGTGGATTACTTCCTGATCGTCTCCGACTTCATCGGCTATGCCAAATCCCATGGAATCCCCGTAGGACCGGGCCGCGGCTCGGCGGCGGGGTCCATGGTGGCCTACTGTATGGCGATCACCGAGGTAGACCCCATGAAGTACGGCCTCTTTTTTGAGCGGTTTTTGAACCCGGAGCGGGTTACCATGCCTGATATTGACATCGACTTCTGTCCCCGCCGCCGTGAGGAGGTCATTGACTATGTCCGGGGCAAATATGGAGCCGACCACGTGGCTCAAATCGTTACCTTTGGGACTATGGCGGCCCGGGCGGCAATTCGGGACGTAGGCCGGGTGCTCAATATGCCCTATGACCAGGTGGACAAGGTGGCAAAGCAGGTACCCGCCGGTCCCGGAGCCATTCACATTACTCTGGCAGACGCCCTGAAGCTGTCCAAGCCCCTGCGGGATATGTATGAGGAGGACGGACAGATCAAGCTCCTTATTGATACCGCCCAGGCTATTGAGGGGATGCCCCGCCACGCCTCCACCCACGCCGCCGGCGTGGTCATCACCCGGCTGCCGGTGACCGACTATGTGCCCCTTGCCACCAACGACGGCCAGCCCGTGACCCAGTATACCATGGTGACCCTGGAGGAGCTGGGCCTTCTGAAGATGGACTTTTTGGGCCTTCGGAACCTGACGGTGCTGGACGATACAGTGAAGGAAATCCAAAAGGAACGCCCCGGCTTTACCCTGGACGATATTCCGGACAACGACCCGGAGGTCTTGAAGATGCTCTCTGAGGGCCGCACCTCCGGGGTGTTTCAAATGGAGTCGGCGGGGATGACAGGGGTCTGCGTCAGCCTGAAGCCCAAGGATTTGGAGGACATCTGCGCCATTATTGCCCTCTACCGCCCCGGTCCCATGGACTCAATTCCCCGGTTTGTGGCCTGTAAGCACGACCCCAAGCTGGTGAAGTACAAGCATCCCATGCTGGAGCCGATCCTCCGAAGCACCTACGGCTGCATTGTCTACCAGGAGCAGGTCATTGAGATTTTCCGCAAGCTGGCAGGCTACTCTCTGGGCCAGGCCGACATGGTCCGCCGGGCCATGAGCAAGAAGAAGGCCAAGGACGTGGAGCGGGAGCGGGGAGCCTTTCTCCACGGCGACCCGGCGCGGAATATTGTGGGCTGCGTGGCCAACGGTATCCCGGAGCCGGTGGCCCAGTCCATCTACGACGAGATTTACGACTTTGCCAATTACGCCTTCAATAAGGCGCATTCCCTGGCCTACGCCATCGTAGCTTACCAGACGGCCTGGTTCAAGTGCCACTATACCAAGGAATATATGGCGGCCCTCCTTACCTCGGTGCTGGATTCCAGCGAGAAGGTTGCCGAGTATATTGCCGAATGCAAGTCCTGCGGCATCGCCCTACTGCCTCCCGATGTGAACCAGTCCGGGGCTGATTTCACCGCCACCGGGGGGGGCATCCGCTTCGGGCTGGCCGCCGTCAAGGGGGTAGGCCGGGGCGGAGCTCTCCAGATGATAGCCCAACGGCAGGAGAACGGCCCATTCACGTCCCTGGCGGATTTCTGCCAGCGGATGTTCGGGGCAGACTGCAATAAGCGGGTGGTGGAGAGCCTCATTAAATGTGGGGCCTTTGATGGCTTGGGAGGCCGCCGTTCCCAATTGCTGAATGTGGCGGAAAAGACCATGGACGCTATCGCCAAGGTCAAGCGGGAAACCATTGAGGGACAGTACGATCTTTTCGGCGGCTGCGAGGGAAGTGCCGGCTCCGCCCCAGAGATTCCATTGCCTGACATCCCGGAGTTTTCCCGGCAGGAGCTTATGAAGATGGAAAAGGAAACCACCGGACTCTACCTGACGGGCCACCCCATGGACGACTACCGGGAACTGGCACGTCAGAACCGGGCGTCTCCCATAGGAGCCATCCTGGTGGATTTTGACCAGGAGAGGGGACCGGAGGTGTACCGGGACGGCCAGAAGGTGACCCTGGCAGGTGTAGTTGCCGGGGTAAAGACGAAAACCACCAGAAACAATACCCTCATGGCCTATGTGACCCTGGAGGACGATACGGGCTCCATGGAGCTGCTCTGCTTTTCCCGGACCCTGGCCGAGAGCGGTCCCTTTCTGGCGGAGGGAATGGCGGTGCTGGTGGAAGGGAAGCTGTCTGTTCGGGATGAAAAGGCTCCCCAGCTTATGTGCGACCGGGTCCGGCCGCTTACCTCCCAAATGGCGGAGGAAGCCACCCAGCGGCAAAGCGCTCCCGGTGGGCAAGCCGTCCAGGGGACCTTATATGTAAAGGTGCCCTCAGCGGAGGACCCCCTGCTGCGAAAAGCACGGCTGGTATTGAATATGTTCCCTGGCGCCCAGAGGGTGATCCTCCTGTGCGCCGATACCCGGAAGCAATTGGGTGCATCGGCGCAGCTCCACCCGGCTCTCCTGGCGGAGCTGCGGGAGATGTTTGGGCCGGAGAACGTGGTTGTGAAGTAAGCGTTCCGCTTTGTGGAAAAAAAGAGGAGGAGAGTGCCAATGAGCATCAAAAAAATACTGTCACTTGTGACCCACCGCACGGTGCTGGTAGCTCTCCTCCTGCTGTTGCAGGCAGCCTTCTTTGTAGCTACTATCCTGCGCTTTTCCGAGTACTTCCTCTATGTTTACCTGTTCTGCGTGCTTCTCTCTCTCTTTGCGGTGCTGCACATCATCAATAAAAAGAGCGATCCGGGCTATAAGATAGCTTGGATCGTTCCCATCCTATTGGTTCCCATGTTTGGAGGACTATTTTACCTCCTCTGCGGCGGCAACGGCCTGTCCCAGCAGGCACGGAAGAAGATGGAGGGCATGGACCGGCATATGGTGAACGCTCTGGACCCGGACAAGAAGGCGGAGAGCCTTACCCCCTTTGGCCGGGATGCGGTGAACCAGTCCCGCTATTTAGAGGAGTACGCCCACTGTCCCCTCTACACCAATACCTGGACCCGGTACTATCCTCTGGGAGACGAGGCCTTTCAGCCTCTGCTGGAGGAGCTTCGCCGGGCGGAGCGGTATATTTTCCTGGAATACTTTATTATTGAGCCAGGGAAGCTCTGGAACGCTGTCTTGGAAATTTTAGAGGATAAGGCCCGCCAGGGGGTGGATGTGCGGGTCATCTACGATGATGTGGGCTGCCTTTACACTCTGCCCAAGGGTTACGACAAGGAGCTGGAGGCCAGAGGTATCCGTTGTCAGGTATTTAACCGCTTTGTGCCCGTTCTGTCGGTGCGGCTCAACAACCGGGATCACCGGAAAATCTGTGTCATTGACGGGAACACAGCCTTCACCGGAGGAATGAACCTGGCCGACGAATATGTAAATGAGCGGGTAAAATACGGTCATTGGAAGGACAACGCCATCCTTCTGAAGGGGGAGGCTGCCTGGTCCATGGCAGTCATGTTCCTCACCATGTGGGAGTATACCAGCGGGGAGCAGGAGGACTATGGGGCCTACCGGCCCGCCACACTGCCGTTGGAGGCGGAGCGGGGAGCAGAGCGCTGGGTCCAACCCTATACCGATAGTCCGCTGGATGGAGAGCCGGTGGGAGAGACGGTGTACCTGAACCTGATTTCCAAAGCAAAAAGCTACGTCTATCTTATGACCCCCTATCTCATTATCAGTGACAATGTGAATAACGCCCTTTGCTCGGCAGCGAAAAGCGGAGTGGACGTCCGTATTATCACCCCCCATGTCCCCGACAAAAAAACCGTCTTTGAGATGACCCGGGCCCATTATAGCCCCTTATTAGAGGCCGGGGTGCGGATATTTGAGTATACCCCCGGTTTCGTCCATGCTAAGTGCTTTGCTGTGGATGACCTTTACGCCACAGTAGGTACGGTGAATATGGATTACCGCAGTATGTTTCTCCATTTTGAAAATGGCGTTTGGCTCTGTGGGGACCCCACGGTGCTGGACGTAAAGGCGGACATTTTGGATACCCTGGAAAAGAGCCAGGAGGTTACTCTGAAGGATGCGGAAAACCACTCTTTTCCCCGGCTCCTTTTCCGTTCGGTACTGCGGATGTTCGCACCGCTGATGTGAGAATAGGAGAGTTTTTTCGATGAAACTGGCGCTTTTGGGAACGGGAATGATTGTCCGGGAACTTCTGGGGGTGTTGGGAGGATTGGATATCCACCCTCTGGCCCTTTTGGGTACCGAGAGGAGCCGGGCGAGGGGGGAGGAGCTGGCTCAGCGCTACCAGATAGCCCACCTGTTTTTTGACTATTCTGCACTTTTGGAAAGTGAAGTAGACACGGTCTACATCGGCCTGCCCAATGCGGTCCACTTTGAGTATGCCAAGGCGGCCCTCCTGAAAAACAAGCACGTCATTGTGGAGAAGCCCATGGTGGCAAGTCCGGAGGAATTTGATACGCTTTGCGCCTTGGCCCGTGACCGGAACCTTGTTCTGGTGGAGGCTATGACCCTCCACTACCTGCCCGCCCTGGCCCAGATGAGGGAGGATTTGCCCCTGCTGGGCAGGCTGCGGCTTGCGGCGTTCAATTACAGTCAATATTCCTCCCGGTATGACGCCTTTCTGCGGGGGGAGATTGCCCCGGCTTTTGACCCGGTCCTGGGCGGCGGAGCCTTGATGGACCTGAATGTCTATAATCTTCACGCCGCCCTTTTCCTGTTCGGCGCTCCCAAGGGGGCGGCGTACGCTCCCAACCTTCGGCGGGGAGTGGATACCAGCGGAGTTCTTACCCTGGACTATGGGACGATGAAGGCGGTGTGCCTTGCTGCCAAGGATTGCCAAGGCCCCAACCGTTCCCTGGTCACGGGAGAGTTGGGCTGGCTTGAGCTGCAAGGGCCCCTGAGCTGCGGCCCCAGCTACGAGGTCACCCTCCGCACGGGAGAGATCATCCGGCGGGACTTTGCAACGGACGTCCACCGTATGGTCCCGGAGTTTCTGGCCTTCCAGGACATGATAGACAACGGTCGGCTGGACAGAGCAGAGAAACTTTTGGACATCAGCGGGGAAGCGGTGCGCATTTTAAGTCAAACCCGGCCCTATTGACCACGGAAGCTAGTTTTTTCCAAAATAAAAACTCCCCAGGTAATCCTGGGGAGTTTTTGCCGCAAAGGGGAAATCAGCCGCAGCAGCTGCATCCGCAACCACAACCGCCGTCAGGAGCGGGGTTCCGGTCGGTGGGGAAGAACTCGTGGACGGGGAACTTCACATGACGGAACAGCTCGCAGGGGTCCTCATCACAGGCGCCGCCGTCGCAGGTGCACTCCTTATCGGGCATGCAGTAGTCATAGACGGGGATCAGGAGCTGGGTATCCCGCTCCAGGCGGATGAGGGAGAACTGGCCCAGGGACACATAGAGCCGCTTGCCCTCGCAGGAGAAGTCCAGGTCGCTGCCAAAGCAGGCGCAGATGCAGGGGGGCACGTCGGTGAGTTCGCAGTTGCAGGCGCAGTGGCAGTCACAGGGGTCTACCAGCTTCATGCCCAGGACCAGGGGGTCTACGGCCTCCACTGAGGCCGTTATTTATAGACAACTTACGAGACAGCTTTTCCGCCGAGAACGTAAAGCTCCTTCTGGTTGTTCTCCACGAACTCTACGATACGGCGGTATTGGTCTTGGAAATTGAATTCAATGTCGATGGAACCATCTTCGTGAATGTGGATGAATTTTACCAGTTCCACCAGCAGACCGCGGGAAAGGCTTTGAATGTTGCGGTGCTTCAAAAAGGCGTTGAGGTAGGGGTCGCCTGTGCTGATACCCTGGGCGGCCACGTCCTGTTCCTCCTGAATGTGGGAGACCTCGGAGCGAAGCTGGGCGGCCTGGGTCTCCAGCTTTTCCCTCATGCGGCGGTACTGCTCCCGGGTAATGTCCCCGGCCTTCATGTCCATATAGAGACCGTCTAAAAGGCTGTTTGCCCGGTCAAGCTCCTGGGTCTTCTGCCTCATAAGAGCGTTCAGGCGGTTGGACTTGGTGGAGACCACGGGGGCGTTGTTGATCTCCTCCACCAGCTCGGATAGGGAGGCCACAAGCTCGATCTGTTTTTGGATGGTGACAAGGACGGCCTGCTCCAGTACGTCACCCCGGATAGAGTGCCGGGTACATTTGTCCTTTCCCTTTTCTTTGTATGTCCGACAGGTGAAATAGGTGAAGTTCTTGGAGCGGCCCCGAATCATGGCCTTGCCGCAGTCGGCACAGCGGAGGAAGCCGGAGAACAGATAGACGTTCTGCCGCCCCGGAGCCGTCCGGGTATCTCGCTGCATGAGGCTCTGGGCCTTGCCAAAGAGAGGGCGGTCAATGATGGGGTCGTGGGTGTTTTCCACCACATACCAGTCCTCCGGGTCGGTGTCATACCGCTTGTGGACTTTGTAGCTGATGATGGACTGCCGCCCCTGTACCATGTTGCCGATGTAGACCTGATTTCTCAAAATGTCCCGGACTGTCTTGGAGTTCCAAAGTCCGTCATTGTCCCGGCCCCGGTGTCCGTCCTTGTGGGTCAGTCCTATTTTGTGCTTGTAGGCGCTGGGGTTGGGAATACCCAAAGCGTTGAGCCGCTTTGAAATACTCTCCATCTTCATGCCCTCATAGACAAACCAGTGGTATATGTCCCGGACAATGGGGGCGGTGTCCTCGTCAATGACGAGGGCGTTTTTGTTTTCCGGGTCTTTCAAATACCCGTAAGGGGCAAAAGCCCCGATGAACTCACCCCGGCGGCGTTTGGTGTCAAAGGTGCGGCGGACGTCGGCGCTGGTTTTGGCGGCGTAGCGGTCATTCATCAGGCCGTTGATGGGGATTTCCATGCCCTGGGTACAATCCGGGTCGGCATAGGTGTCCACATGGGGATTGCTGACAGCGATAAAGCGGCAGTGGTAGGCGGGAAGAAGCTGCTCTATGAACCTGCCTTGGTCGCTATAGTTTCTAAAGCAGCGGGAAAGGGTCTTGCAAATCACGCAGTTCACTTTCCCCGCCTCTATGTCGCCCACCATGCGCTGAAAGTCCGGGCGGGTGTCCTCGGTGGTGCCGGAGCGGCCATCATCCACATAGAAGTCCACCAGGACGTAATCTTCATCCCCAAACTTATCTTCTATAAATTCCAGAATGATTTTGCGCTGGTTGGTGACGCTCAGGGATTCATCGTTGCCGTCATCCTTGGACAGCCGGATATAGACCGCAATTCGCCAGATGATGTGCTTCTTTCCGGTGGGCTGTGTGGGAATGGATGACCTTCTGATTCTTGCCATGCTTTAGGGGCCTCCTTTCATCACCCCTCTATAATCTATATATATTATATCATGATTTTCTCTGATTTTCAAATAAAATCGCCGCCTTTCAGAGATAAAAAGTAAGATTTTAGCTTTTCGGACAGGGGGCTTGTCTCGCTCTGAAAGGAGACCCGCACGGGAGTTGGGCCGACCCTGAAGCGGTAGGGCTCTGTTTGGGCAAGGTAGCTCTCCAGCCGTTGGGCGGGGGTTTCCCCTGTGATTTTTACATCCTGAAGGTCAGCGAGGGCGGCGGGGGCCGCCTCCCGGCTGATACGCTCCATTTCTTCTAACTTCTTCATATCCACCATCGCCATCGCCTCCTCTCTGAACCTATGATTTTTGGATGGAACTATGAATGGATTTATTAACGCCTTTTCAGCGGTGGCCCTGCGGGGCGGATCAAAGAGGGGGCCAGCGGTAGGCGGCGGGGGCCGCCGATTTTATTATTAGAACCGACGCCCCCGCCGATTACCGTTTACTCGTTCAGTATGCTGTCGTCAAACAGAAAACCCTGGAAGGTCTGCCCCATATTGGTGACGAAACGACCTTTAGCGTCAAGGGGAATCTGCTCAGCGGCGGCGGGACTGTCCAGAATGATTCTGGACAGAATGTCGTCTGCCCTGCCGCAAATACGGAGGGTCAGATTGGTTCTGATTTGCCCTGGGATCAGGTCTGCGCTGGGCCGCTGGGTGGAGAGCATGAGGTGGATTCCAAACGCCCGGCCCTGCCGAGCGATCAGGGACATGAGGCGGACACTGGGAGCATATACAGCCTCCTTGTCCGCTTTGCTTACCCCGGCGGTATCCAGCACTTCGGCCACCTCATCACAGGCGAAGATGTAGCGGGGGAGGTTTTCACCTGTGGCCTTATTGTACTCCGTGAGGTTGGGCATACCAGCCGCCGCGAAAAGCCCCCGGCGGCGCTCCAACTCGGCGGTCAGCTCCTCCAAGGCCGCCAGCAGGGATTGCGGGTCAAAGATCATCCTACACCGCTCATGCCAGATTGGGGCATAGTCCACCCCGCCCTTGAAGTCAGCGATAAAAACGGAGGCTCCCTTTATAAGCGATTCCCCCATTAAGGCTTTCAGCAGCAGGGATTTCCCAGACCCGGACGACCCTCCAATAAGCAGGTGCGGAGTGTCCGCCAGATTTACGGTTTCCAGCCTGCCCGTCAGGCTCATACCCAGGGTCAGAATGAAATCTTCCGGGGACAGGTATTCATCCTTCCAGTAGATTATCTCCGGGAGAGCAGAGCGCAGAGGGACAGTTTGGAGCAGTACCCGGCGACCATCCGGAGACAATTTGATGTTGACCACCTGACAGCGGATCGCCGCCCCGATCTTCTCCTTGTCCCGCTCCCAGCGGGAGAGGGGAATATTGTTGAGGTCAAACTCATAAATGTAGCTTTTCTCTGCCTTGTGGACGGAGAAGAGCAGGGGCGGCAAGCGGGACGAATTCACAAAGCCCGCCTCCACCAATGCAGCTTGGATTTGTGCCGCCCTTCGGGGTGTACCGAGGGCGATGATGATTTCTACCAGTAGAACAAGGGCCACCAACAGGAGGGTAAGGCTCAAGCCGTGATACAGCAGGGGATAGCCCCCGGAAAGGAGCGTGAGGGCTTTGTCTCTGTTCACCCAGGCCCAGGACGTACCAAGCAGATAGGCCAGAAAAATGATGGCCTTTGCCCGGTGGCAGGTGATGATTTCTCGCAGGCCAGCGGTGAAACGGTGGCGGCGAATTGCCCGCCGTCTGGCCTCGGCCAGTTTTTTATCTTCCATTGTCGTTATCTCCATAAAAAAGGATTGTCCATGTACTCCGCCGTGCCGTATTCCTGAAACTCACCGGGGGCGGTGTAGTGAATGACTGTGTGGATTCTTCGGAGCAGGGCGGCGAAAGTCGCCGGGGAATCAAATTGTATGTCAGGATATTGCTTGGACAGGCATAGGTTGCTGATGATATAGACCTTTGTGTAACAGGCCACCCGGTTGCTGTACCGGGCCGGGAGGGTCAAGGGGTAGCCGTCCAGATAGTTGAGCAAGTCCCTGATCTTAAGATTACTGCCGTACTCGTCCAGCAGAAGCACATCCTCTCCGGCGTAGCTGTCAAAGGGGTGAGAGTAGTCCGTGACCCGGTAGACGCCGGAATAGCTATACTTCTCCATGATAGAGCGAGTTTTTCCTACTCCTGTTGGGCCCCAGATATAAGATACCTCCAGCTTGCGAAAAGTCTCCCGGTACTGCTGCTCTCTCACGGCCTGTCTGGCCCGCTCTATTTTCTCTAAATTGAGCATATAGTCAGGGTTTTGCTCCATTATCTCAAAATTTGAGAGCCCATCTTTAATATAGCCATAGAGCAGGGCCAGATCAGTCCGTTCACCTTGCCGTTCTACTGGCAGCTCTCCCCATTCCTTGAATGTACTGGGGATGGAGGTTTCCGCCTTGTCGCTGTCGGCCCACTTGCCTGATTTCTGAATATAGGCCCGACACTCTGCAGCCGTCCCCTCCGCGCGGTCAATGTGGGCCGTGGGGAACCGCCGCTTGATGGTAGAGAATCGGGTGGGGTGTTCCAGGGCGAAAAAGACATGGGTGTGTTCTGTCTCTCCCTTTTCATCCGCCATGCACCAGTAGAGCAGGGAGGGGAATTGTGTTAGTATCTCTTGAATGGCCTTGTGGTCAAGACCTTTTTCAAGGGGATTATTGATTGTTAAGAGCCATTTGCGGCCCTGTGGGTCTTTTGGCATTTTTCCTCCTTTGCGTGCGACACGCTATCGAAGTCGCCAGAGGGTAATACTTAGCCTCTGGCGTCCCGGCGGGGCCGTAGGCCCCGCCGGGAGCCTTCGGTCATTCTGGCTTACTTGCTGCCGAGCTTTAGCCCCTGGGCCGTCTGAGCCACCGCTACTTTCTCAGGCTTACCCCGGTGGTTGAACGCCACTTCCAGGGTCATACCCGGCTTCAAATCGTCGGGCAGCTCGAAGCCATCCCGAAAGAACAGCTTGTCCGTCCGCTGACCCATCACGCCGTCCTCAGTATAGGACACAAACGCCTGGGTTCCCTTGACCTGTTCACCGTTGCTCTCAAAGTTCAGGAATTTTATACCCAAGAGATACATCAGCATGTTATTTCCTCCTTTCACCCGCCCGTCAGCGGGGTCGTGTATTCCGGGCCGTCACCCGGTGGTCAGCTGACATTATCAGTATAATGCCTGAAGACACAGCCGTCATTTTTGGACGAAAAAGGGCGTCAAATCCTTGATACAAAAGGATTTGACGCCCTTGAAACTATTTTGACCGCCCCTAAAGCGTGATAATATTACCTCCAAAGATTTTCATCGAAAATATGACGCACAAAACTTTGTGAAAGTTTGATAGAAATTAGCGTGGTTGCGCTTTCTTCTTATAGGAGCCTCTCTCAAGCTCCCCAAGCATATATTTGCTCTCTACTCCCAACTCTTTCAAAATTCCGTTGCAGGTTTCAACGTCTGAGCCTTTATGGTTTTCGATAATATGAATATATGCCTTGTCCACACGGTTATAGGAGCAAAAGCACATACCACACGCTTCTAACATATATTCTGCCATATGTACATCCAGCTCTAAAGCAACCGCAATGGATACAATGAACCGTTTTTGCACGCACCCTCCCGGTTCATCAAGGTGGGTGAACAGGCTTTTGTTGAGCTTTGTTTTTTCAGCCATTTCTCCCACACTGATTTTCTGCTTCTTCATGATCCCAGCTACAATTTGTCCATATGTTTTCTGCCCATCAGATGAGAGATCAAACGCCTTTTCAAACGTTTCTCTTTGCTCGGCAGTAAGGGTTATGCTTTTGTCGATATATTTGGCTTCCAGCTCTTTTTTCATTTTTGTTCCTCCTAATTTTGTGTAGGGGACAGGATGGCCTTGTCCCAGCTCCGTGTTGGCGGCGGGTCGTACGCCCTGCCTGGGTGAGTGGGGACTATGTGAAACGCTCGTCAGCGTGTGTAAAGGGGGGGTGTCCCCTTGCATATTTATTACACCACATTTTTGCCCAAAACACCCGCACACCAGCGCACACCAGCGAACACCCACGAACAGGGCAGAAAAAAGCCCCCGACTTCACAGGTCAAAGCCTGTAAAACCGGGGGTACTGTTGCGCCGATTTACTTCTCTGCAAGTTCACGCAGTATCTTTTCAAATAACTGGGCGCAGACTTCGGGGACTGTGCCCTTTTCTTTTATATCCTCAATTTCCAGCAGAGCATCCAGGAGTTTGATCTGGGCCTCCCCAGAACAGCGGTGGTCAATGTATTTCTCAAACTTCTCCGTCTTAATACTACAATAGATTCTACTGGCGTCTTTGGGAGAAATGGAGCGGTCACCGTTAAAGTAGTTGAGCAAAGTGCGATCATCCTTTTCCCGCATGGGGTTTTGATATCCCCCATCCTCATGTGCTCGTCCCGGCTGCCCGTCCATGATTTTGTCAATGAGATGTTTTACAAACTCCGGTTTAGTGTCTCCTTCATTACAGTAAGGGTATAATGTCTGCGTAAACTGGCTGAAAGTCATAAACAATCCTCCCTGTTACTGCTTTTTTTCGAACGGTGACGGTTCTTTTTTGATCTCTATAATATCTGTAACCTCACAATCGAGAATCTGACAGAGAGCGTCAAGGGTGTTTGTGGAGACAGATTCATCCTTCATTAGCCGTTCAATGGTTTTATTGCCGAGGTTATAGTCACCACATTTATTTCTCAAGTAATATGTGGTGATCCCTCGCTTTTTGATTAGTTCCCGAAAAGGACGGAAAGAAACCATCGACAACACAACCCGCTTTTCCTTGACTTTACAAGTATTATCGCATATAATCAAGGCGGGCAATATGAATAATATTTGCCATATTTGGTTGAGAAATATTAGTGGGAGGAATGGTAATGAAAAGACGCATTTTGCCTTTGGTAACAGCTTTGACCTTATGCCTGTCGCTACCAGCTCAAGCGGCAGATATATCAATAGGAGCTACCCCGGCTATTAGCTCAAATGTGGGAGAAAACGATTACGAAGCGTGGTCTAAACCTGTTACATCATATATCTATGACAACGGTATCGGCTTCACTCGTGTGGAGTATATTGATAGCCAAGTAGTGCCTGGGGAGTTTGTGAATGGTCAGATGATTGGGGGGAGATCTGTAAAAGATCAAATGGTGGTTGAAGAATATACCGACAACTTTCAACTTTTGAATCAATATACGATAGAAATGGAACTTCCAATTTGGGGAGGTTTTTATGCGGGTGAAAAGTACAATTTCCTTTTCTTTGGACAACGGAATAAAGAGGAGAATAATTCTGTTGAATCTGTCCGCATTGTAAAGTACGGCAAAGACTGGAAACGCTTGGGCCAAGCCAGCATATGCGGAAATAATATAGTTGGCCCCTATGATAATGGGAGCCTCCGTTGTGCGGAATATGGTGATATGATCTATGTGCGGGCGGGGCACAGTATGTATAAAAGCCCTGATGGAAATAATCATCAAGCGTCTATGACAATTTGTTTTCAACAAACAGATATGAAGGTCATAGGAGCATATAGCTATGGCGGTATCGGATATGTAAGCCACTCTCTTAATCAATTTGTCATAGTGGATCATAATAAAAATGTGATTACATTAGATCATGGTGACGCTTACCCCAGAGGCTTTGAGTTAATGCGATGGAAAACCAAAGCGGGAGCGACCACCATAGACCCTCAAACAACCAACTTACCTTTAGTTTCTTTCCCGGAAACAAAGTCATACCAATGGACGGGAGCTTCCGCTGGAGGTTTGGTAGAGACAAAAGAGGGATATTTGATAAGCTACAATCAGGATATTACCGGAGCCGCATCCAATGTGCGGAATGTATACTTATCATTTGTTCCTTACGGTTTTACTGAGAAGACAAAACCACAAATTATTTGCCTTACTGACTCTGGAACCATCAATACAACTCCTATTTTGGCCCCCACAAGTCTTGACGGCGGTTGGGCACTCTGGGAGGAAAAGAATGAGGCTGGATATACGCTCTGCTATTCGCCTTACTCTGCCGATGGGACAGTAGGAGAGGTAATGCGTGTAAACGGGCCTCGACTTTCCGATTGTTCCCCCATTTTGTGCGGTGATGGAATTGTGTGGTACGCTACGGATAATTCTGTCCCTACTTTTTATATCCTGAATGATTCTGGCGTACAAAGTTATGCAACTTCATCTGATGTTGAGAATAGTAGTGCCTCCGACTGGGCCAAGGAGGAAATTATGGAGGCCATGAACGTTCATTTGATACCCGCTAACCTTCAACGATATTATGTGCAAAACATTACACGGTTGGATTTTTGTCAACTAATGGTGACACTAATAGAGCAAGCAACAGGGAAAGGGATTGATACCTACCTTTCTGAGAAAAAACTTATGGCTACAACTCCATTTACAGATACTAACAATGCCGCTGTCCTTGCAGCTCATGCCTTGGGTATTGTCAATGGCACAACTGAAACAACCTTTAATCCAAGCGGTTTTATCACTCGGCAAGAAGCTGCTGCTATGCTTTCCCGTACAGCTAAAGTGTTGGGCCTCTCTGCCGGAGCGGGAGAAAGCTTCAATGACACTGCTGATATACCTTCTTGGGCAGCAGAAGAGATTACATTTATATCTGGTTTGATAGACCCTGTTACAGGGAAGAGAGTGATGGGAGGAACTGGAAAAGGAGCATTTTCTCCACTGTCAAGCTATAGTCGGGAACAAGCCTACATTACCGCCCTACGGCTTCTAAATTGTGTGGGAAGTGAAAAAAGCCTATGACATGATGGACTTGTAGTTCCAATACTTGGTTAGAAAATCAAAAATAAGGGAGATTCAAACATGAAAAGGAAAATTTTTTGGAAAGTAATCTCTTTGCTGCTGGCCGTTGGCTTGTTGCCTATCACATCGGTAGTAGCAACGGAAGTTATACCCCCGATGGTAGAAGTGGAAGTTGGGCCGTTTTTGTTGGGCCATGATGGAAACGCTATTCAGAGTGTTGAGACTACAGATGATGGACTCCCGCTTATAACGGTTCAAGCTGGTGCCTCTATCACTGTACGGCAGAATCCAGCTTGGATCGGCGGTATTGAGTATCTCTATTTCTGGGACGATGAAAACGTCCTTTTCAATCAAACACTAAATGAGGATATAGCTACCACGCCGGCAATGGATTTTGTATCGCTCGATTTTGACGGTGCCAGCGCTGAATATGATCTTGCGGCAGATATAGCGGAATTTATGGATGGCGACTTTGGCATGTATACCTATCACATGATTTTCCGCGTGGTGGGTTCTTCTGCCCCATTAGTACCTTCAGTAGAAACTGGAGCTATACCCGCAGTTCCCAATTGCTCAAGAGTACAGGTGGATGGACAAGTGATAGCCTTTGACGCATATACGATCAATCAAAACAATTATTTTAAGCTCCGGGACTTGGCATTAGTACTAAATGGTACAGAAAAGCAATTTGAAGTCACTTGGGATGGTAAAAACAACGCAATCAATCTTATCTCCAATAAACATTATACTGCGGTTGGCGGAGAGCTTTCTCCGGGCGATGGAACGGATAAGACCGCCATACTTAATTCATCGACCATTTATTTGAATGGACAGTCTATTCAACTTACGGCCTATACGATCAATAATAACAATTATTTCAAACTCCGGGATGTTGGCCAAGCCTTTGACTTCAACGTGTCTTGGGATGGCGTGAGAAATACCATCGTGGTCAACACCTCCGAGAGCTACACGGCGGACTGATTTTCCATAAGGCGGTCAGGGGAAACTCTGGCCGCCTTGCTTTCTGTTTTGAAAGGGTGACAGGAGTTGACCCTGTGACTGGGTGGCCCGCCACGGTGGGGCGGCTGGGTGGAGGCCATCAGGTGAGCATAAGGCGGGGTCAGTGGTTTGGTACGCTATCGCAATTCTGACGAATTGCTGACGCTCTGACGCCCTGCGGGGCGTAGGAATACAAGAGCGGGGGCCGATTGTCGGCCTCCGCTCTCGTACGATTATAGAGGGGTTTTCTTGTGTTTTGAGCCGTTGCCCATAAATCACCGCCTCCACAACTGCGACAGGCTGGTTGGCCTGGGGCAGGTTCTGCAGGTCGGGGCAGTCGGCCATGTCGGAGGTGAAGGTCTTGGAGCTGCCCTCGCCACCAAAGAGGATGACCCGCTTGTCAAAGACAGCCAGGCCGGAGACCTCTACGGGCCGGGCGGCGCCCACAAAGGCGTCGGCGGTGATGCGGTAGAAGTAGCGTACGTCCACGGTGTAGAAGCCCTTGTTGAAGCAGATGGGATCCACATTGGTGGAGACGTACAACAGTTCAGCGCAGCCGGCCTTTACGTTGCAGGCCCGGTCCAGAGCGCACTGGGAGCTCTTGGTCAGGTAAACGCGCAGGTCCTCGATACAATCCTTGTCGTAAGATATAGCACTTTGGAAGTAACTAAAAACCCGCATCTCAGAAGGGATTGCGGGTTTTTAGTTTGGTTTAAATTGAATCTCCAACTGAAAATCCATGGGCTTTGTCTTCTTGGCCTTCGTGTACCAGATCATATCAATTACGCTCTTAAGCAGGGAGTTGCGGTGGGCGGCGTCAGAGGTTTCGTATGCATCCAGGACGGCAATAATCTTCTGGGCCTGGATGTCTGGCTCCGTGGATTGGAGAGCCTGGATTCTGGTTTTGACAGTGGTAATCCGTAGCTCCAGCTTGCTGATCTTATCCTTGACGGCGGCCATCCGCTCCCGGAAGGTGGGGAGGTCATATTCACCCAGCTCCAGTAGCTCATAGAGTCGTGATTTTTGACCTTCCGCAGCGGCACGCTCTTTTTGAGCTGCAGCCAGCTCCGCCTCCAGAGGGGCCAAATCAGGGGTAAGGCTTTTCGGAGGGTGAACCGTCAGCTCCTCCAGCTTTTGGCGGAGACGGTCCAAGACAGCGGCCTCTACATAGGTATATTTGGCAGCGGCACAGCAACCAACGGTACGGCACATCAAATAAGGTATCTTACCCTGTTGCTCCGCGGCATAATAACGCTGCATATGAATTCCACACTGTGAGCAACGAACCAGTCCCGCCAAAGGACTTTTGACGGTACCGTCATTTTTGGCGGGCTGGTATCGGCCTGCCATGATCTCTTGGGCCTTGTCATAGGTGGCTTGGTCGATGATGGCTGGGTGTAGGCCATCGGTAATCGTCCATTTCTCCCGGGGGTTGTAAATGGTGATGTGCTTGGGATTTCCTTTGCTGCCCTTCTTGATGTGGCTTTTTTGGTTCCACACAACTTTCCCGGTAAAGGTGGGGTTTCGGAGGATATGGGCAATGCTGGAGCGGTTCCACTTGTCAGAGCGGTGGGGGCGGGAGCCCAGCAGGGTCAATTCCCGAGCAATGGATACGCAGCCATAGCCATGGAGATAGAGATCAAATATCATGCGGACATACTGGGCTTCGGGCTCGTAGATTTCCAAAGTGGGTTTTTTGTCTACATAGATTTTGCGGTACCCATAGGGAGCGTTGGCGACATAGCAGCCGTTTTGGATAGACTGGTTGAGCCCGCGACGGAGACGTTTATTGATGATTTTGTACTCCCGGCGGGACATGAAGGTCTTGAACTCCGCCAGCTCGTCGTCCACCTCATCGTTGAGGTCAAAGGTTTTTTCGGGGGTAATAATTTTGGTCCCGCTCTCCCGGAAGGCATCCAGGATAATGCCCTGATCCCTCATCCGTCCCCGGGAGAGCCGATCCAGGTCGATGACCAGGACGGCCTCATACTTTCCTGCTTCCACATCTTCCAAAAGCCGCAGCATTTCAGGGCGGGCATAGAGGCTTTCGCCGCTGACCACCTCATAGTAGGTTTCTATGATGTGAATATCGTGGCCCTTGGCATATTCTCCAAGAGCCTGACGATGCCGGGAGAGGACCTCCTGGGTGTCCATGCCTTCTTCCATCCGAGATTTACGCAGGTATTGAGCAGCCTCCACGGCAATCACCTCCCAGTGGGGTTTAAGGCGGTGTCCAAATCGGACACCGCCTTTTTTGTTTCAGATGTTCCGGTTTTTTCCGTAAAAGATTTGACCAGAGTTGAGATTTTTTCGGTAGCCACATGACAAAGCGAACACAGGATCAGGATGCACGCATCGTTTGGCATTGCTGCATTCCACATAACGAGAACAGCAGTCCCATTCTTTGGGGTAGCGGTTCACAGCGGCTCCGGCAAGAGAGGAGAGAAATTCCGTATAGCTATCCAAAGCAGCAGGGGAAATTTCAATCCGAATATATTTATCTTCAGATTTTAACTGTTTTCTTGGCCATGATGCGGGGATCAAATCCTCAAAACTAGTGGGGACAGAAATAGAGTTTTGCTTGCCACGAAGCCGAAGGCGAAAGACAGTTAGGACTCCAAACATGACAACACTATACCCAGATTTATTGGATTTGTATGATAATAGGCTAGCACTTCCCCCTTGAGTTTCTACCGCATCATTCATATTTTGTTCAATGGATTGCAGATAAGAAAGCTCTTGGGCGTCAGGTGGTTCCAGCCCCGGAAAGTATATTTGACTCTCCATTTGGTAGTGCCTCCTTCCGACAAACACCAAAGATATCTTCTTCACGAACGATTTGTATTGGATTCCCTTTGGACTGAAGAACTAATGCCTTTTTGACTTTTGTGCCGTAATTCCCAGAAGCCCAGGCAGAACTTCCTTGTCCACCCACAATGAGAAAATCCAGAGTTTGAACAACTCTCGGGAGCACAGCTCCCCCTCGATTTTTAATGAGTGTTTCAACCTCAGCTTTGCTTCCACAGTCAAAAGTGCCTGTCAGACAAACGGATTTTCCTTGTAAATCAATTCTCTCCACAGGTTTTATATTGCCAACGGGATCGGTGAGGAACTGGCAAAGGGATAATAGGGAATCTAACTCATCACTGTCTATATACCCATCATCCAGAGATGAAGAGATCGTGTCATATATTTCATCAAATTGATACTCTCCACGCAGATTTTCATGCCGTGTAAGCCAATTAACCAAGCGCTGAATCTCTATTTCGCTTAAGCTCCCATCTGCCGAAATATCAGAGAGAATTCCCAGAAGTTCATTTATTTTTTCTGTCTTTTCAGAAGGCTTTACCCGGAGTGTAGGACTACATGATGAGTCGGCATAATTAGAAGGGATTGAGGAAATATATTCCTCAATGGGGAAACCATTGTTTGCCATTGCTAATAGAATATTGGCGCAAGCTGAAGCATCACTGTCGGCCTTATGATGGTCAAGAGGGAGTTTCAGGTACTTACAGATAGTGTTTAGCTTGTGGTTTTCCAGCTGCGGCCACATGCGCCGTCCCATTTTATAAGTACAACAATACTGGCCTGTAAGCGTGGGAAATTGGTAATCAGCAAGACATTTTTGCAACACGCTTAAATCAAAGGGAGCGTTATGGGCGACAATAACAGCGTTTTCAAACAGAGGTGCAAGGGTGGGCCACAACTCGAGAAACGTAGGGGCTTTATTCAACAGTTTGTCGGAAAGACCTGTTAATGCCTCATGGAAGGGTTCTACAGGGACTTCGGGATTGCATAAAGAGTATTTTCTTTCCGTGATTTTTCCGCCATCCAAGATTACACAGGCTATGGCTGATATCCTGTTATTTTGCCTGTTTGGAGTCTCTATGTCAATAACCAAAAAGCGCACGACATATCACCCTTTATATCTGTTTACAAGGCAACGGTGTCCAAATTGAACACCGGAAAATTTTACCGCTCATAGCAGAGCGGATGGTGCCAATACTAATCGGGGCAAAGCCCTGCAAAATGACGGAATCTTAGCGACTATCCGCTAAGGGCGTATCTTTCGACAAAAATCGTGTAAAATTATTCCCTGAATATGATTTTATTTAGGGGCGGAGTGCAGATAATGGTAATTAAAGTCAGGGAACGGCGGGAAGAACTGGGCTTGTCCCAAACCGAACTGGCCCGAATGGCCGGGATCGGTCAGCATACCGTCAGCGACATTGAGACCGGGCGGCATATCCCCCGGGTCGATGTTGCGATCCTGCTGGCCCGTGCCCTTATGCTCCCCGTGGAGGAACTGTTTCTTGTGGCAACAGACGGCAGCGCCTACCCCATATAGGGCTTGACGGATGGGAGCGTTCGGTCTATAATGAGAAGCAGAGATAGAACGGATGTTCTAATTAAGAGGGGTGGGCATATGTCGGAAGATGAAGCCAGGCGGTACATAGCAGGGCTGACCTTTGAAGAGAAGAAGAAGCTCAACGAGCTGCTAAAAGCCCTTGAACAAAAGCGTCCACCTTCTCCAGCTCCTCGGGAGACAACTGCACAAGCCGGGAGATGATCTCCTGGTTTAGAGCGGCTTCGGCGTCGGAAACGGCGCCGGGGCCGTTTTGCTTTTCGCCCAGAAGATCACTGGTGGTGACGCCGAGATAAGTAGCAAGTTTTTGTGCCTTGAGAATAGAGGGGGCACTTCCAGCTTTAACCATTGAAAGAAAACTATTTCCAACGCCACTTTCCCGGCAGGCAACGGTGGGGAGGATGCCAAGGGCCTTGCAACGCGATTCAACATTTTGAACAAAAATTTGCAAATCCAAGGCTATCACCACCTACAATAAAGAATTTGGCGTTTTCAACAGAATTTAATATTTTGAACTTATGCCATTGACAATTCAAAATATTGGATTTATGATATGAATGTAAGTCACACTTAGTCATGTGTCTGGCTGGGCTGAAAGGTACTCCATGAAGTGCAGAACTTCTTCTCGGCGTTTCTGGGGGAGAGACAAAAAGAGACGTTCCATTTTCATCAGGCGTTCATCACCGGTGGGAATGGCGTCGGGGCCGTTTTGTTTTTCCCCCAGGAGATCACTGGTGGTGACGCCCAGATAGGTGGCCAGGAGCTGCACCTTTTCGACAGACGGGGCGCTTCCTGATGCCACGTTGTTCATAAGGCCCTCTCCGGCCCCACTTTCGCGGCAGGCGGTTTTAGGCTTTACCCCTTGGAGTTGACAATATTTTTTGACATTTTGCATAAAAAGAGCCATATCCAAGGGTATCACCACCTTAAAATAAAAAATTCGGCAGGATTACCAAAAAAGAATAAATTCATTTCTTGGTATTGACGAGAATAAATTTATTGCTTATGATATAAGCACAACTTAGAAAGGAGGGAGCTACCCACATTTAAGCATTTGCCTCGAGCCAATCGAACATAGGTCAAGAATGTAACTTTCTATAAATAAATTCGCAAATTCTTTTGAAAATTGTTTTGTCGGGAAGCAATTCTTTGCGCATAGCCTCGACAGCGGCCCTGTACTTAGGCATTAGAGATTGAGGGATTTGCTGGGTATTCGCAACTTTCTGCACCTCTTGAAAGTAGCCGGATAGAGTGGGTATATTTACTGTCTCACAAATTAGGATTGCCTTACAATATGCAGTGTTGAAATTGGTATAGGTATCTTCCATATCTTTGCGGTGGCGCTCATCTCGCACTGCTTGGTAAACGTTCATCGCAGAAACAAAGAGGGAATACCGCTGAATAAATTCAGAGTAACATATATGCCTCTCTTCCCATACCTTTTGCTTCATGGCGCGTTTGCCCTTAAGTGAATCCGTAAATGGGCCGAGAAATGCACCAAGAAGGGCGGCGCCTGCGGCAATCAGAGCGGCAAGTACAGTGTCAGACATAATTACAACAACCTGTCCTTTTGTCGGAAATAATGTGGTCATGAATCATAATACAATAGGTCTATTTTGGCAATTTGGCCTTTTCCTCGTCCATTTTCTTCTACTGTTCTGGGGTGAGGGGGATGGTCCGGACGCCATCCCCACCCTTGGCGGTGATCTGGGGAACGGGGGCGCCGGGAATCTGGCTTATTGGGATATGATCGGTCTTGGGATATTTCCCGGATGCAACCAAGTTATCAGCATAGTCGGTTAACTTCCGCTGTCAATCTAATTTGTTTCATATTCCTGGTCCCCTGAGGGCTAAGCAATACTTATATTCAGGATACCACAAAAGCAAACCGTTGGCAAGGGAAGGGGGTGAAAAAATGAAGAAAATCCGTTATTACCGCGAGCAGGCCAAGATGACCCAAGCAGAGCTTGCGGCCCGGGTGGGCGTCAGCCCTGAAGCCGTCTGCCAGTGGGAAACAGGTGCGACTAAGCCCGCCCTGAGCAGCTTGGTCAAGGCGGCAAAGACCTTGGAATGCTCGGTGGACGACCTCCTGGACGATGAGCCACTCTGTGTTCATGGAGCTAATCCGCTTACCGGCGTGCCTGGGTGTGTGGGGCCGTTGGGCTGATACGCTCTACGCACAGCATACCCCAGAAAAGGAGACCTGACAATGGACAAAAACCAGACAAATGCTATCAAACGTGCCCGGAAATCTGCGGGGATCACCCAGGAAAAAGCCGCGGAAATGTCGGGTTACAGCGTGGACGCCATCCAGGCCTGGGAGGCGGGTACCCGCCGGGCCTCGGTGGAGGTGCTGGATACCTTGGCGGTTTGTTACGAAGCCCCGTGGCTGGCGGGAATGTACTTACGGGAGCTGTCCCAGGGCAGTGTCGCGGCAACCTTTCCGGAGTTCCAGCCGGGAGTGCCGTTGCCCCAGGCGGTGGTAACTCTGCTGGACAAAATGGGCCGTTTTGCCGAGGGACGGTCTGACCGGCGGCTGATCGCCATGTCGGCGGACGGCTGTATTGACGACCAGGAGCGGGCGGAGTTTGACCAGATCATGGAGGAGCTTCACGCAATTTGTGAGGCAGCAATGGAGCTTAAGTTCTCCCGGCAGGGGGGCAGGGGCGGTAGGGGGCTTGAAACCATTCATTTGCAGACATGAGACAAGCCTGCCACAAATAGCCTGATAAAAGGAGGTGACCGGATGTGGGAGCGTTGCCAAAGGTGATCGGGAGCTGGGATGTTGTGGAAACGGTTGAGGTGACTGAACGGCTGATTGCCGGAGAGCTCCTGCCGGTCACCATTACCCGGCGGGTAGGCCTCTGCCAATATGAGGGCCCGGACGGCAAGCCCATCCTGGCCGATGAGGCCACCTTTTTGGACTATGGCTCCAAGCTGGGCATGACCAAGATTTACGACAGACACCCAGAGACCCCGCCCACGGAGGCGGAGCGGGAGGCAGGCCGGGAGCATATCCGGCAGGTTGCCATCCAGGCCATTACCGAGCAGGGCCTTTGGGGCAAGATCGGGAGACCGGCGTGACCCTGCGCCGGTGGACAAGCTGGAAAGGAGAAAAGATTATGATAACACTTGAGACGATGGAGCAATACGGTATCCTACGCTGGTTAAACCAGCATGGAATCGCTCCGAGGGAGCTGGAGACGGTTGCACCTAACGCCCTGCGGGCCACCATGCCAGACGGCAGCGTTACCCTGTATATCCGCCAGGAGGACGGAGAAATTACCTCCCTTGACCAGGACCCCGTATGCTAATGGGAGAGAGGAGAGTTCTTTTGCCAAAGGCAACAAAGAGCGGCTTTAATGAGCCGCATAGGGTCAGCAGAGGAAAAATAAAAGCCCTTGGCGATGCGGGTACATCACCAAGGGCGGGAGGCATTGCCTCCATGAGAACACTAAAATTTTACCACAGATAAGGAGGCCTGTCAAATGGAGATTCCGCAACAAGCATATTGGGCAGTGATCCCGGCTGTGATCCGCAGGGATGATAGGCTTCCCGCAAATGCAAAATTGCTCTATGGCGACCTGAGCGCCCTGACGAATGAAACTGGTTACTGTTATGCTCAAAATGAGTATCTGATGGGCCTTTATGGGTGGTCAGACCGCACAATTCAGCGCCTACTGGCGGCTTTGGAGACGCAAGGTTACATCCGGATAGAGCAGATTCCCGGGAAAGAACGGCGCATTTTTTGCGGGATGTCGGTAACGCAGAAGACCCCCGACAAAATTGTCGGGAGGGGGCGACAAAAATGTCGGGGGACCCCCGACAAAATTGTCGTTTGTAATAAGGATGATAGATACATAGATAATAATACCCCCCTTACCCCCCAAGGGGAATCATCGTCTCGTTATCAGCCGAGATGGTTCGATGCATTTTGGGCCAAGTATCCCCGGAAGGCGGACAAGGTAAAAGCTATTCGGGCGTGGGACAAGCTGCAGCCAAACTTGGAGCTTTGCCAAAAGATGGCGGCAGCCCTGGAGGCTCAGAAGCAAAGCCCACAATGGCAGAAGGGAAAGCAATATATTCCGCTGCCCTCCACCTGGCTCAATGGCCGACGGTGGGAGGATGAATTTCCTGAAGGTGAAAGTATGCGGCCTGCTGAAAGCGGAGGCATGGTGGAGGACAGGGGGCTTCAAAAATGGTGAGCGCAAACCAAAAAGCTGTTCTCGGTTCCATGCTGATCGACGAAAAGTGCGTTGCTCTGGTGCTCTCCAGAGTGGCGGCAGATGACTTCCTGGATACCAACTGTCGCATCCTGTTTTTGGCCATTCGGCGGCTTTACAACGGCAACAAGGCTGTGGACCCTGTAACGGTGTTGGCGGAGGTCGCAGGAGAGCACGGAGAGGGGCTCTACGACCTCGTAAAAACCTGCATGGAGGAAACCCCAACGGCGGCAAACATCGAACAGTACATACCCCTGCTGAGGGAGGAGGCCAGGGTAGCCAGGGCACAGGCTTTGGCGATGCGCCTAATGGACACCAAGACATCTACTCAGGTGCGGGATATCGTGTCCCAGCTTGACACCCTCATGGTGGACAAGCCCGGAGTGAAGTTCACCAGCATGGAAGATGGCCTGGGGCGTTTCCTGGACCGCCAAAAGGAGAAAGTGGAATATCTCCCTTGGGGCCTCTACGATCTCAATAGCCGCCTTAAACTGCGGCAAGGAAAATTCGGAATCTTGGGGGGATATCCTTCTGATGGCAAGACCGCTCTGGCCCTTATGATGGCCTGGGAGCAGGCAAAGACCTTGCGGGTCGGATTCTTTTCCTTGGAGACAGATGACGATACCATCATGGATCGTCTTGTGGCTCGGGTGGGGCTGATCTCCATGGGCAAAATCAAGAATCAGGCCTTGGAGCAGGAGGATTATGACACGGTGGCGGCCCTATCTTCTGGGTTTATCAGCAATAAACTGGAGATTGTTGACGCCGTCGGCATGACTGCTAATGATATCATATCCTATTCCTGCTACCGCAAGTACGATGTAATTTACATCGACTATGTGCAGCTCGTCCGGCCTACCTCAGGGCGGAATCGGACAGAGGAGATCAGCGGCATATCCATGGCTCTCCACAACGGTGCGCGGGCCAATCGTATGACCGTTATCGCCCTCTCGCAACTGACCCGGCCAGAGCGGACCGGTGGAAAGATAAGGGCTCCGAGAATGCGGGACCTCCGGGAATCTGGGCAGTTGGAGCAGGATGCTGACGCTATTCTCCTGCTGTACAAAGAGAACCAGGACGACCCCAACTCCCGCCGCGTTCTGAATCTGGAGAAGAACAAGGAGGGTGAGTTGGGGACCATGTATCTCTATTTTGACGGCGCGACCCAGCGATTTAGCCGACACATGAATCAGGAGCCGCCGCCAGCGCGAAAGGAACCGGAGAATAGACAGATGCAGTTTGAAGAACTGCCGGGGGCGGACCCGGATTGCCCTTTCTGAAAAATTAAATTGGGAGGTAACTATGAGGACGGTTGCAATATGTAATCTCAAAGGCGGCGTGGCTAAAACCACCACGGTTATCAATATGGCCGCCATTCTGGCCCAGGACTACAAGCAACGGGTATTGCTGGTAGATGCCGACAGCCAATGCAACACCACCGAGTTCTTTTGGGGTGTAGATGATGGAAGCGCTACCCTGGCTGATTTCCTGCGGGAAACCCGGGATGGGCTTAATGGCTGTGTGGAGGACTACATCGCAAAAACTTCATTTCCGGGCGTGTCCTTGGTGCCTGGAGACGACAGCCTTATGGACCTGGACCTTACCAAGGTGGAGACCAAAGCTGTGCAGGCTACCGCCCTACGGAATATGGTGTCGGTGCTGGCTGAGCAGGACGAATTTGACTGGTGCCTCATCGACTGTCCCCCCGCCTTTAATGCTGCTTCAGCGGCGGCTTTGCTGGCAGCCGATGAGGTTATTATCCCCATCAAGCTGGACGCCTTCTCCCTCCGGGGGATGGCCAATATGGCCCGGCAGGTATCCAATATGCGGGAGATCAACCCCGGGCTCAAGGTGGTGGGGTATCTGCCTACCATGTGGTATAATTCCCCCAAAATTTTGGAGGCAGAGCAGACTTTGAAGAATAGCGGTTTGCCGGTCTTTGACCATATTCGCCGCACCGCCATGATGCCCGACTTCGGAGAATAGCTGGAGCTGGTGAGTGGGGCGACCACTGCGGCAGCGGAAAGTGCTGCCATGATTGTCCTAATATTGGCACCTGTAAATTTGCCTGCCCTCGTCTTGCTGGTGAGGTGGCCAAGGCTAAGGCTTCCGCCAAGGCCAAGCGGGCTTCGGAACTGGAGGACAAGAAAAAGCGGGATGAGGTCCTGCTTGCCCCCAGAATCCAGCTTTGGAAAAGGTTTGGCGAGGCACGAGCTGCCGCTGGCCTCTCTTTTGAGGAATATGCCCGCAAGGCGGATGTCAGAGCTTTTCGTCGGGAGAAGAAAGTGGAAGACTTTGAGCGGGGCCAGAAAATTACCGAGAGCAGCGGCGGTCTGCCCTACGCTGGCGGAGATGGACTTGATGAGTGGCGGATTCGGCCCCTGATCAAAGCTGCTGATGCACTGGGGGTGTCCATCGACTACCTGCTCTGTCGGACAGACAATCCCAAGGGGGCCACCGAGACCATGGCTGCGGCTTCCGGTGGGTGGGTTTCGGCTGCCACCCCGCCCCCAAAAGACAGTCGAGTTCTGGCTTACTTTGATCTGGGCGATGGAAAGGCTCACCGGATAGAGTGTACCTTCGACGGTGCCGATTACCTATTGCGGGGCTCCAAAGTGGATATGCCGCCTATCCGTTGGTTGCTGATCCCTCCGGTGGAGGACGAAGTCGATGAATGAGGTTAAAGTCCCCGCTCCATATCCCCGGCAACGGGCAATATTCCCGTTGTCGCCGTGGTCGATCAAGTGTGATGCGATTGATGAAGCCGTGGCGCTGATCGCCAATCCGGACGCCTTTGCCCAGGCCGTGGCTGATGAAACGCAACTTGTGGAAGGGGGCCATGCTCATCTCCACAAGCCCCGGCGCAAATTCTTAGAGGAAGAGGGCGGCTGTCCAGCTTTCATCGGGGTCTACAACGCCGGTTGCCCCGCCAATGTGATCTGCAAGCTGACCCCTGTGCAGCTCCACGGTTATGTGGAGGAGAAGCTCTGCCACTTCAATCGGAATTACTACTGCCCGATCTGGCGGGCCAGAGGGGAGGATGATTGACATGGATCTGATAAGCCGGGATGATGTGCTGTTTGCTATTTCATCCTGTTCTCACCCGATACCCGGAACGGCTCCAGTCGATTTTGTGGATATTAAAACGCTGAGTGACTGCATTAAGAAAATGCCCGCTGTCGACCCGGTGAAGCATGGGCGGTGGGTCAAACAGGAAAGGGAATGGGTCTGTTCGGAATGTTTCCTTATTGTTATGACTGAGCAACGGTACGCCACCCCGCTTACAGAGGGTTATAATTACTGCCCCAACTGCGGGGCAAAGATGGACGGGGCGGAAATGAGGATGGCTGATTTCTTCGTCTATGATCGCAATGGTACGCTCTCCGGGTTCCACAAGAACCCGGAGACTGCCATCGACCAGGCCAGGAAGCTGGCCGGGCAGACAGGGGACTTTGCCGATGTGGAAAAGCGACACGGTAGCCGCCGGAGGTTCTTTGCCGGTGGTGGGGCCACCACGATCCGCAAGGGGGGGTGCCAGATGAGCAGAAAGGTCGAGACAGTGGAGAGCCGGGCAGTGAAGATCGCCACTAAGATAATGCGGGCAGCGGGCCTGTGCCGGTTCGACACGGCCAGTAAGTATCCAAATGTTTTCATACAAAACGAGCTCCTTCCCAATGATAAGGAATAGTATAGCGTGTAAACAAAAAAAGCAAGAAAGAGGTAAAGCTTAAAGCGAGGGGGAAAGAAATGGAAGGAAATCAAGCAGTATGGTACTGTTACCGCCAGCGGGCTGGGCCGCTGGTCAAGGAGTGCCGGGCACTCCGACCTCGCTACCTGCCAGAGGAACCGGTTGAGGATCGCCGGGACAAGGCCCAGTTAAAGAGATACAAGCATGGCGGTTTTGACCGCCGCCAGGTGGACCGGCTTGAGATACGCTTAGCACTTTTGCCACAAGGTACTCATTATACCCTGTCATACGGCGAAGAACATCTTCCTGGAGATTTCGCCGGAGTTCGCCGCAGTTGGCGGGCCTTTATGGGACGGGTGGGACGATGGCGAGGTGGACAGCCTTTGGATTATGTCTATGCCATCGAAGGGCTTCATGGCGATCACCGCTTCCATATCCACTTTGGGTGCTCCTACTTAGACTTGAGTCCCGCAGAGGTCGGCTACCTCTGGCGTAACGGGGGCGTCGAAGATGAACCCGTCCTATTGACACATCCGGTCAGAGATGCTCGGACGGGGGAGTGGTCAACCGTGTGCGATGGTGGATACCGCCGCTTAGCCGAGTACCTGAACAAGGAACGCACGGATGGGGTGTGGATTCCGATTGGGCGTCACCCTTGGGGATGCTCCAAGAGCCTTAACGCCAAGGTGCCGCCAGTAGAACGGTGGCGGGATACTTGTGGTGATATCGAAATCCCGACCTCCTCTGTGTGGGCGCGGCGCAGGTCGCTGCAAAATGATTTTGGTGCCTATAACTATGCTACATGGATTGAGGCACCAGATGGCTTATCCTACTAAATACGCGCGCACGCGCGCGTGTTCAATCTTGAAATGTAGACGGTATTTAGTCACGTTTTCATAAGGGGGTTGACTATGGACCAACAATCCGCTAAAATGGTCGTAAAGGACGGATGGATTTCCTGTCCAGTGTGCCATAGGAATCGGCATTTGCTCCGCATCACGGACGAAACCGTAGCGGAGAATCTCCCGGTATACTGCCGGGACTGTAAACAGACCATCGTCCTGAATATTGCGAGAGGCCAGTGCGTTGAACGCCGGAGCCCATGAATTGCCAAGTACGGCAAATCGTGGGTTCCGGCGTTTTCTTTTGTCCACCGGGAGGTGACAGCCCAGCGAGTGGGCAGAGGCGCAAGGCCTATGGTGTTCAAGTCGAACACCAGAACAAGGCATCTATGGCTGAGGAGACAGGATGGATTACAGGTCAAAACGCTGGAGGCGTTTACGAAGGCAGGCCTTGGGTCGGGCTGGGTACGTTTGCCAAGAGTGCCGCCGCTATGGCAAGACTGCAGAGGCCACCACGGTTCATCACGCCTGGCCCGCAGAGGATTTTCCAGACTATGCCTGGAGTGACTGGAATCTGGTCGGCCTGTGTAGTGCCTGCCACAACTCCATGCATAATCGGGAGACTGGCAAACTAACCGTACTGGGCGAGTACTGGCGGCGGCGGGTACACCCCCCCACCCCTACGGGGTTTTCCTGAGCTGCCCGGGAACCGGAGGAGGGGACTTATTCCGACGGCGGAAAAAACGGAGGAGGGGGTTTCATGGACGGATGGAAAACAAAACCCAGGCGCGTGCGCCTGGGCGGGACGCGCCCGCAAACGACGCGCCCGCGCAAAGAGTGTGGCTAACGGGAGGCCGGCATGGGACGTGAGGCGATGATAAAGGCTAACATGGAGGCTGTGGGGGTTTATAGCCCCATCTTTGACGCCTCCATTCGGCAGCTGGCCAAGACCGAGCGTGAGCTCTCAAGGGCCGAGAAAACCTGGAGAGCCAACGGCGGTCAGATGGTGGCTCAGCAGGTCAACAAGACTGGAGCGACTTACACCGCCAAGGATCCCTACTACTCCGTGGTGGATCAGCTCCGTAAGGATGTCCAGACCATGCGCAATCAGTTGGGGCTCACTCCCGTTGGGCTCAAACGGGCCAAGGCGATGGCGGAGCCGGCCGCGGAGCGGGGGAACAGTCGTATTGAGCAGCTTCTGGCTGCCGCCCACGACCACGCCGAGGAACACGCCTCTGAGTATGCCTCGGAGGTGGATGCCTATGTGGAGGGATGTCTCTCTGGGGATATTCCCGCCACCGAGGAGATCAAGCAGGCCTGTGAACGATACCTGCTGGATATCCAAAACCACAAGTGGAAGTTTTTGGCTGAGCCTGCCAATGAGATTATTGCCATTATTGAAACCACCATCTGCCACCAGCAGGGTGAGTTCCTGGACGCTACGCCACTCCGCGGCACACCGTTTATCCTTTTGCCCTATCACAAGTTTGTGATCTACAACATCATGGGGTTTCACCTGGCAGGTACCAAGGAGCGGCGATACAAGGAGGCCCTGCTCTTTGTTCCCCGGAAGAATATCAAGACTACCTTTGCCGCCGCCCTGGCTTGGGCGTTGGCCCTCTACGAGCGGGCCTCCGGCTCCAAGGTCTATGAGGTGGGTGGCGCCCTCAAGCAGGCCCTGGAGGGGTTTGATTTCCTCCGATACAACGTGACCCGGCAGCATCTTACAGTGGACGATGACCCGGAGCGGGGTCTACGGGTCATCAACAACAATATGGAGCGGTCAATCTCTGGCGATGTGGGAGATGGTTTTATCTCTATCAACGCCTTGGCCGCCAGTACGGATAAGCAGGATTCCTTCAACTGCAACGTGGTCATTGCCGATGAGATGCACACCTACAAAAGTGCCACCCAGTACCAGGTTTTGAAGGATGCCACCAAAGCCTATACAAACAAGCTGGTGATCGGGATTTCCTCCGGCGGTAAACTGGCTACCGGATTTTGTGCCCAGCGGGTGGAGTATTGCCGTAAAATTCTTAACGGCACGATTACGGGAGATGCTGCGGACTCCATTTTCGCCTTTATTGCGGCAGCACCGCTTCAAAGTGATGGCAGTGTGGATTATCTCAACCCGGAAGTTTTGGCTGCCTGCAATCCGGGATGGGGGCACAGCATCCGACCCCAGGACATGATAAACGATGCCAACCAGGCCAAGGATGACCCTCAGACCCGCACCGAGTTTTTACAAAAATCTCTCAACGTCTTTACAGCGGCCGTCCGGGCCTGGTTCGACGTTGAGGAATTCCGGCGTAGTGATCAACAGTACAACTGGACGTTAGAGGAACTGGCCAAGCTACCCATCAAGTGGTATGGTGGCACCGATCTTTCCAAACTCCACGACCTCACGGCAGCCTGCCTCTTTGGGAACTACAAAGGGGTGGACATCATCATCCCCCACTGTTGGTTTCCTGTCTCCGCGGCAGTTGTCAAGGCGGAGGAGGATCACATCCCCCTCTTTGGCTGGCAGGATGACGGGTGGTTGAATATGTGCAATTCCCCGGTGCTTAACCACAGCGATGTTGTCAAGTGGTACAAGGCCCGTCGGGCCGAAGGATTTAAGATGGCTGTCATAGGCCATGACCGGAAGTTCTGCCGGGAGTATTTCCTAGAGATGAAGGCCGCCCGGTTTAACATCAAGGATCAGCCCCAGCTCTTTACCCGAAAAAGTGAAGGATTTCGGTACCTGGAGGCCAGCGCCAAACGCGGTACGCTCTATTACTGCCATGCCGAGCCTTTTGAGTACTGCGTCCAAAATGTTCGGGCTGTGGAGAAGACAGACGATATGGTCATGTATGAAAAGCTGGAGGATAACCTCCGCATTGACGTTTTTGACGCGGCGGTCTTTGCCGCCTGCGCCTACCTGGAGAACATGGAGAAGACGGAAGCAGTTCGCAAGTGGACGAGAGAGGAGTGATACCAGTTGGGCAAGAAACGCAAGGGCGGAAATAACGTCCGGGATGCCACCAGTACGGGGCAGGGATCCGCGGTGGGATTTTACCTTCGTGGTGACCAGGATACCATCTGCATCCCCGGTTACACCCGGCTCAGTGACAACCCGGAGGTGGTCATGGCGGTCAATAAGATTGCCTCGCTGATTGGCAGCATGACCATCCATCTGATGGCCAACAGCGATCAGGGAGATATCCGTATCAAAAATGAACTGTCCCGTCAGGTGGACATTACTCCGAACCGGTGTATGTCCCGCAAGAGCCTCATGGAGTGGATCATCCAGACCCTTCTCCTGTACGGAAACGGTAACGCTGTAGTTATTCCAACCACTCACAACGGATACCTGGGTGACCTAATACCGGTTCCCTATACGTCGGTATCTTTTGTGCCCCAAGATATCTTTGGGTACGACATCAATATCAACGGGGAAAATCACGACCCAAACGGGCTTTTGCACTTTACCGTTAACCCTGACCCGGTTTACCCTTGGAAGGGAAATGGATTCCGGGTGGCCCTCAAGGATGTGGTGAAGAATTTGACCCAAGCCGCGGCCACAAAAAAAGGCTTTATGGAGAGCAAATGGAAGCCCTCGGTAATCGTTATGGTGGATTCCGATGCCGAGGAGTTGGCCAACAGCGAGGGCCGGGACAAGTTGCTGGAGCAGTACATGGCCAACAGCGAGGTGGGGAAGCCTTGGATGATCCCGGCATCGCTTTTCAAGGTGGAGCAGGTTCGGCCTCTTTCCCTAAATGACCTGGCCATCAATGACACCGTCACCTTGGACAAAAAGACCGTGGCGGCCATCTTGGGTGTTCCGTCCTGGGTAGTGGGCGCCGGGGCATTTTCTCGGGACGAATGGAATGCCTTTGTGACCACCACCGTCCTGCCCATCGTGCGGGGAATTGAGCAGGAACTGACCCGGAAGCTGTTGATCTCCGAAAAGATGTTTTTCCGTCTGAATCCTTGGTCTCTCTATTCCTACGACATCGGAACCCTGGCTAAAATCGGCAGCGACCTTTATGTGCGGGGGATCATGACGGGTAACGAGGTTCGGGATTGGATCGGGCTGGGCCCCAAGCCGGGGCTGGACGACCTGGTGATCCTTGAGAATTATATCCCCTTGGACAAAATCGGGGAGCAGGCCAAGCTCGCTCCCAAAGAATGAGGTGAAACAAATGGAAAAACGCAACATGGTATGCCGCTCCACCCAGTTTCGGGCGGACGAGGATGACCGGGGGGCTTACATTGAGGGTTACTTTGCCGTCTTCGACAGCATCTACGAGATGTGCCCCGGCATCACGGAGAGCATCAAGCCGGGCGCCTTTTCCGGAGTTCTAAATGACGATGTCCGGGCCTTAACCAATCACGACTCCACATTAGTTCTGGGACGCAATCGTTCCCGCACCCTGGAGCTCCGGGAGGATGACCGGGGCCTATGGGGCCGGATTACGATTAACCAGGAAGACCAGGACGCCATGAATTTGTACCACCGGGTGCAGCGGGGAGACGTGGATCAATGCTCCTTTGGCTTTGACATTGGTGAGGAGTCGGTAGATTTCCAGGAGGACGGCACCGCCCATTGGACGATTTCCCAAGTCGGGCGTCTGTACGAAGTATCCATATGTACCTTTCCGGCTTATCAGGAGACATCCGTGGCAGCCCGAAAGGCTGACACAGAGACCGCAAAAAAACGCTCTCTGGAGGCATGGAAGGAAAAAATGAAAAACCAGTTGAAAGGAGACAAATAACATGGCACTGCGCGCATTGCTGCTCCGGCAGCAGATCAACGCCAAGGAGGCGGAGCTGGCCAATCTCCGCCGGAAGGAGCCCGACATGAATAAGCGGGAGAAGGATTTGGCCGACGCCATCGACGAGGCCCAAACCGATGATGACCGCAAGGCCCTGGAGGATTTGATTGACGAGTTTGAGAAGGATCGGGACGAGCTCCAGAAGGAACTGGACGAGCTCAGTACTGAAATTGAGAAACTGAAGCAGGACTTGAAGGATGAGGAGGATAAGCAACCCAAGCCCAAGACTGCCACTGGCTCCGATCCGGAGCCCCGGTTGGATCCTGTCACTACCAACCCCAAAAACCGTAGAAAGGATGTGTTCCATATGCCCAATCTTCGCTACCGCGCTTTCGGCAACATGACCGCCGAACAGCGTACTGCCTTTGTCCAGCGGGAGGATATTCAGGACTTTCTCCAGCGCTTCCGTACCTTTTTTTCCGGCGATCAGAAGCGGGCTGTCACCGGTGCCGAGCTGATGATCCCGGAGGTAATGCTGGATCTCATCCGTCAGAACATCCTGGAGTACTCCAAACTGATCCGCCGGGTTCACTTTGAGCATGTCCCCGGAAAAGCCCGCCAGAACATCATGGGAACCATCCCTGAGGCTGTCTGGACTGAGATGTGCGCTACCCTCAACGAGTTGGTTTTCACCGTCAATGGGGTGGAAGTGGACGGCTTCAAGGTAGGCGGTGTGGTCACAGTCTGCAACTCTCTCCTGGATGACGCTCCCGGCCTCCTCTCTGATCTCATTGAGGGCATTGGGGCCTCTATCGGCATTGCGGTGGACAAGGCCATCCTCTACGGCACTGGCGTCAAGATGCCTATGGGTATCGCTACCCGGCTGGCCCAGACCGCCGCTCCCAGCGACTACCCCGCCAACGCCCGGCCTTGGGATGACCTGCATACCTCCAACGTTATCACCATCCCCGCCAGTGCCACAGGCCTAGAGATTTTCAAGGCGATTCTCATCGCTGCCGGCAACGCAAAGGGCAAGTATTCCCGGGGTAATAAGTTCTGGGCTATGAACGAGGCCACTTACACCCAGCTTCAGGCGGCTGCCCTGGATATCAATGCCGCCGGTGCCATTGTCTCCAGCATGGAGGGCACCATGCCCGTCATTGGCGGCGACGTGGTGGTGTTCGGTGACAACATTGTCCCGGACAACACCATCATCGGGGGCTACGGTGATCTGTACCTGCTGACTGAGCGTGCCGGTACCAGTGTGGGATACAGCGACCTTCCCCTCTACATCCAGGATCACACCGTAGTCAAGGTCACCGCACGGTATGACGGCCTGCCCGTCATTGCCGAGGGCTTTGTGGCCATCGGCCTGGGGGGAGCTCCCACGATGGAGATGACATTTGCTGCCGATACCGCTAACGCTGGTGGTGCGTCTGCCAAGGCGCCTGCTAAGAAGTCCTAAGACAGTGAACAGCTTTCTCCCAGGGCAGCTATTGAGGACTGCCCTGGGAGGATTCTATGGTGTCCGATTTGGACACCGCTATCGCAGAGAGGAGGGCAGGATATGGATACCATGCTCAATATGCTCAAGGTGGACCTGGGAATCCTGTCCACGACCGTCTATGATGAGCGGCTCCAGCAGCTGCTCCAATATGCCCAGAGGCGGATCAATTCCAAGGGCGTCGTGCTTAATCTCGATGATATCGAGGATGCTCAGCTGTGCGTTATGTACGCCGCTTGGCTTTGGCGCAAGCGTGAGAGCGGGGAGGGCATGCCCAGAATGTTGCGCTACACCCTCAACAACCGAATCATTGGCAAGACCGGGCACAAGGATGGTGATTCCAGTGGACTGCCTGATTGAGCTGATCCAGGAAACCTACACAAAGGATGAGTATGGAGTCGAACAGCCCAGCAGCATAAAGGCCAGGAAAGTCCTTGCCCAGAAGACCTCTGTATCGTCTTCAGAATTTTTCGCTGGTGGGCGGAATGGGCTCAACCCAGAGTTCCGTTTCGATATCTTTGCCGGGGAATACCAGGGGGAACGGACGCTCCAATACAACGACCTGACCTATGCGATCTACCGCACTTACCACCCCGATGGAACCGACTACATGGAGCTCTATGTAGAGAGGCAGGGAGGTACGAATGGCATCCCGAAAGACACCGGTTGACCAACTGGAGAAAACCATCCGGGAAACGCTTCACGAATACGCCCAAGACATCGAGACCCATGTGGACGAGGCAGTCAAGGAGGTGGCAAAGGCTGGTGCAAAAGCCGTGAGACAGGCCGCAAAGCGGAGCTTTGGCGGTTCTGGGGCGTACGCCAAGGGCTGGGCCTCGAAGGTTGTAAAAGGAAAACATGGGGCTCAAGGTATTATCTACAACAAGGACCTGCCGAGCCTGCCTCACCTCCTGGAGCACTCTCACCTTACCCGCAACGGGAAGAGAACAAAGGGGAAAATCCATATCAAGCCGGTGGAGGATGCCATTATCAAAGAGTTTGAAAAGGTCATTATCCAGGGGGTGTGAAAGGTGACAGTCCAAGAGATCAAGACCATCATGGAGGGCTTTGGCATTCCTGCCGCCTATTGTGAGTTTGAGGACGATACAGTCAAGGCTCCGCCCTTCCTGGCCTGGTACTTTGACGGCGACGATGACTTCTGCGCCGACGACCACAATTATGTCCATATTCGCAGCCTGGTCATTGAGCTCTACACAGCACGCAAGGACTTTACTCTGGAGGGCATGATCGAGACCAAATTGGAAGAACTTGATCTCCCTTACGAAAAGGATGGGGAGTATCTGAACAGCGAAAGGATGCACATGACAACCTACCGGATGGATATTGTGCTCCAACCAATTGCAACAGAAAGTGAGGAGAGGCAAGATGAATAAGGTCAAATTTGGCCTGAAAAATGTGTACTACTCCAAATATGCGGAGGATGACGCCGGTGTTGGCACCTACGCCCCGCCTAAGAGAATGCTGGGCGGCGTGAGCCTTTCCATGCAGGCCCAGGGCGACAGCGTGGAGTTCTATGCGGACGATATCCTGTTCTACTCCACCGCCGCTAATCAGGGCTACCAGGGCGACCTTGAAATGGCTATGATCCATGACGATTTCAGGGAAGACATCCTGGGCGAGACGGTGGATACCGACTCCGGCGTTCGATTTGAGAATGCCGCCGTGGAGCCGGCTAAGTTCGCTTTGCTCTTTGAGTTCAGCGGTGACGCCAACGCCACCCGGCACATTCTCTATATGTGCACGGCAACCCGCCCCAATATCTCCGGACAGACCACGACCAAGAGCAAGGAGCCCCAGACCGAGACCATCACCATCACCGCCGCCCCCCGGACTGATGGCTATGTGAAGGCCTCCACCACGGACAAGACAAAGGCAGAGACCTACCAGAACTGGTACAAGTCCGTCCTTCTGCCTCCCAGTAAGGAAACCGCCTCCACCGAGGAGCAGCCCCAGGCAGCCAAGGCATCTAAGTAAGGGGGCTGGCGGCAATGGAGAGGACAGTCACCATTGATGACAGGGAGGTTCGTTTTAAGGCCTCCGCTGCCTTGCCCCGAATTTACCGCCAGGTCTATGGGCGGGATGTGCTGGTAGATATGAAAAAACTGGTAGAGCTAGTACAGAAGCAGGGAAATGGTAAGACCATAAGCTCACTTCCCCTGGAGGCTTTGGATTTGTTTGAAAACCTTGCCTACGCGATGGCAAAACACGCAGACCCAGACCATGTATCGGCGACTGCCGATGAGTGGCTGGAGGGTTTTAGCAGTATGTCCATCTATCAGGTCTTCCCGGTTATTGAGGAGCTGTGGACAGCCAATATGCACCAGACCGATTTCCCGCAAAAAAAATAAAAGCGAGTGAGCGTGAGATGACCACTGCCCTCTTCCTCCTGCGGGCTGTGCAGTTGGGCATCTCTCTCAGCGACTTGGAGCTCCTCACCATTGGCATGGTCAATGACATGTATGCAGAGGCCAACAATGACCGGGACGGGGAGTACGCAACGCTCGCAGATCAGGAGGATATGGATCGGTTTGCCAGGATGTGATCCATTGGTGTCCATTTAGAACACCGGAGAGGAGGGAAGAGCCATGGCTAACAAGACTATTAAGGGCATCACCATTGAGATCAACGGCGATGTTACCAAACTGGATAAAGCGCTTAAGACTGCCGATACCTCCATCCAAAAGACCCAGCGCAGCCTGAAAGAAGTGAATAAGCTGCTCAAGCTCGATCCCAAGAATGTGGAGCTGCTGACCCAAAAGCAAGAGCTTTTGCAGAAGTCCACCGAGCAGCTGGGAGATAAGTATGCCACCCTCCAGCAAGCACTGGAAAACGCCACGCCGAACGATGCGCTTTACCAGAAGTGGATCAACTCCCAGGCCCAGATTCAGACCCGACTGAAGCAGACGGAGGACGACGCAGCCAGTCTTAAAAAAACGCTTGCCACCATGGAAGACCTGGGCTTTGACAAGTCCGGCAAAGAGTGGGCGTCCTACCAGAAAGACTTGGAGGCCACTGAAAGGAAGGCCGAGTCACTTAGACAGAAAATGGCTGACACCTACGAGAAACTGGGGCGGCCCATCAGCGTTGACGCCTACCAGGAGCTCCAGCGGGAGCTTGTGGAGACAAAGGTCAGTCTTGATGACGCCACGGCGTCCATGGAGGATTTCTCGGTGGAGAGTGCCCAGGCCCAGGCTGACTCTGCCCAGCTTGCGGAATCCCTGGATGGGTTTAGCGGCAAAGCTAAGAACGCCGCCAAGGCACTTGCTCCGGTATCTAAGGCTGCTGCCGCTATCGGTGCTGCTATCTTTGCCACGGTTCCGGCGACAGATGAGTTCAGAACCAAGATGTCCATGCTGGAGGAGAGTGCAACCAGGGCCGGCGTAGGCATGGATGAAATTGACACCCACATGAAAACCCTTACTGCCGTCTCTGGTGATTCCAATTCCGCCATTGAGACACTGTCCAATCTGCTCCAAGCGGGCTTTACAAGTAACAGTCTTGGACAAGCCGTGGAGGAAATCTCCGGCGCTGTTGAGGCATTTCCTGATACCCTCAAGATTGAAAGCCTGGCGGATAGTCTTCAAGAAACCATTGCCACCGGTCAGGCTACGGGCCAGTATGCGGAGCTTTTGGATCGCCTGGGCGTTTCCACCGAGCAACTCAACAAGAATATGGAGATAGCCACCAGCACGGAGGGCCGGCAGCTCTACGCACTGCAAGAGCTTGCCCGAAATGGGCTGGGCGAGGCGCACCGGGCCTGGGAGGAGAATAACCAGGACTTGGTGAATAATGCAACAGCCTCTTATGAGTTTCAGAAAGCGTCTGCCCAACTCGCAGAGGTTCTCCTACCCATTGTTACTGGCGTGACCAGCGCTCTTTCCAATATGATTCAGTGGTTTACCAATTTGCCCACTGCCGCTCAGGGTGGCATCCTTGGCCTTGTTGGAGGGGTTGCTCTACTGGCCCCTGTTGCACAGACTATAGCATCCATTACCTCGGTCATGGGAGCCTTTACAGCGGCAAGCGGGGCGGCATCCATCGGGGCGGGGGCATTCGCTCTGACAATCGGCAAATGGGTGTTAATCATTGGCGGTGTTGTCGCTGCTGTCTGGTTGCTGGTGGAAGCCCTTAATGCCTTGTTTGGTGCCAAAAAGGATGTCGACAGTGTGGACGGTGACGGGATCAGCTTGGGCCTCCCGGATGTAGGCAGCGGCCAGAGCGGCCGGGCCTATAATGTCCAAGGCTTTGCTTCCGGCGCTGTTTTTGCCCCCAATGCCCCTACACTTGGGATCCTTGGGGATAACAAGACCGAGCGGGAGGTGGCGGCTCCTGAATCTATGCTTCGGGGGCTCATGCGGGAGGAGCTGGCCGGAGTGGCTGGAGGGCAGAAGGCTACCAAGGTCACGGTGGATTTTACCGGACCGCTGGCTCCCCTGATTCGGACGCTGACGCCCCTCATTCATGTGGAGAGCACACGGCTGGGAGACAGTCTCATTGAGGGAGGGTAAAGAGAATGACCTTTTCACCCATCAAGATGGACGGAAAGGAATACCGGATCAGGGTGGTCTATGACAGCATGTATCTGTCCTTTGAACTCCAGGAGGGGGATAATGCAGGGAAAATGCTGAACTGGGAGACATATCGAGATATGAAGGGAACGGAGTACAGCCACCAGATGGACGTAGAGCCGGATCCTTTCTTCCCGGAGGACTTTGACGCTTTCTTCCACGCTGTATCTGCCCCTGTAGCATCTCACCGTGTGGAACTTCCTTATGGGCAGGATACCATTTCCTACGATGCTCAAATCCACAGCGGGCGGATGAAGGACGGCGGGAAACTGGCTGGGAAACGTCGCTGGCATGGCCTGTCCATCTTATTTGTTCCAATCCGACCTCAGCGGTATCCGGAATAGGAGGGAGCGCAATGCCCGCCAGAGATGTTATCATTATCGGAAACCCTGCTGAGCCCCTCTATACCTTTGAGGACAGTCGGCTTAAATCACTCTCGATGATAACTGCGGTAGATTTGGTAGGCAACCGTTTGTCCGTGGATGAGCTGACCCCTGTCGTACTCTTTTCCGGGCGGCTTTTTGAACTGTGGGCTCCAAAGGGATACCAGGGTGTCAAAACGGCGGACGGATACCTTTTTGCCCACCGGGTTCCTCAGTTGGAGCTTCGTAAACTGCCTTACGCTACCCCAGTATATTGGTATCGGGACGGAGCCCTGAAGGGAAAGTATTACTCACACAATGTGGAGCGGGTGGCACAGCCTTATTACCAGATTAACGCCGTATCAGCCATAGGGTTGCTGGACAAACAGCAGCATTTGGGGAATATCTACACCGGGCAGACGTTTGACGTGGTAGCCACTGAAATTATCGGTGGTGTGGTTCCTTTCAAATGCACGGCAGCCGTGGCGCGGATTAAAGTTTATGGCTGGCTCCCCATTGGTACCAAACGAAAAAATCTCCATCAACTACTATTTGCCTATGGGGTTTCCGTAGGGAAAGATGATGATGGGAATATGGTCTTTTGTTATCTTGGGGAAAACACTCAGAAGGCTGTCCCAGATAACCGTATCTACTATGGTGGTTCTGTCGATTATTCTTCCCCGGCTACTGGCGTGGAGGTAACAGAGCATAGCTACAGTACTCTTCCGGTTGACCCAGTGACCCTCTTTGACAACACGGAAATTGTGAGTAGCGTGAGCCAGGAACAGTTTGTAGCTTTTGATGAGGCACCGGTGTTTGACCTCCAGGCCACGGGTTCCCTTCAGGTCTTGGACAATGGAGTAAATTGGGCAAGGGTTTTCGGAATAGGGACCCTTACTGGCCGGCCCTATACCCATTTAACCCAGGTAGTTACCCTGAACATGGGAAAAAGGGATTCTGGGACAGAAAATGTTAAACGGGTCACGGATGTTACCCTGGTCAACCTGACCAACTCCAGTAACGTGGCCAAGCGGCTACTGGACTATTACAGCTCTGCAAAAACGATTTCTGCCGCCATCTCTTTGGAAGGAGAAGCGGCGGGGGACCAGTTGAGCCTTTCAGACCCATTTGGAGAGGCGTCTGTTGGTTTCTTGGAGCGGCTGGAAATCAATGTCTCATCCAACCTAAAAGCCCAGTGTACTATCGTTACAGATTATGAACCACAGCCCGAGAAACCAAACTTTACTCACCTGGACATACTGACAGGCAAAGGCGTCTATATCGTGCCGGAAGGCGTCTATCTCCTCCGGGTGGCTGTGATGGCGTCAGGACAGGGTGGAGGTCGTGGAGAGGATGGACAGCAGCCTCCTGCGCCACCAAAGGAGCAATATTCCAACTCTTATAGTGACAGCACGCACTATTATGAAGTTCTCATGTCGGGCCTTGGCGGCGAGGGCGGAGAATCCGGCAAACCAGGTTCCGGTGGAAAAATTTTTGAGTTTGAAATGCCGGTTACTCCGGGCCAACAAATCCCATTTGCCTGCGGCACTCCCGGCAACGCAGGCACGGAAGTTGGATTGCCGGGTGGAGCAAGCGCAGCGTCAACCTTTGCTGACCACAGCAGTGAGGAGGGGGTAATCCATCCATACGGCTGGACAGAGCCCCTGAGTGGAACTGTTTATGCAAAACCAGGAAAGGCTGGGTATAAAGGGGGACGCGGCAGTGGCGTTAATGCAAAGAGGGTTACGGAAATGGGTCATCAGGTAGTCAAGATTGAACCGGTGCCGGGTGACACTCTCGTCATTGACGGCCAGACTTTCATACCAGGTGTTGGCTATGAATCAAAGATATATTTAGGGGAAAAGCATGGAAACTGGGATACTGGATACGGAGCATTTACCTATGAAGGCTACGGAGCAAGCGGTGGGGGTCCCGCATTTGGGGCGAATGGTCAAAACGGAGAATATCCCACACAATCATCCGTGCTAGGTGTATTTGAAAAAACGGGAGAATTTACAAGCTTAGTTCGTGTGCACTGTACCACGGGCGGGATCGGCGCTGATGCACTTCCACCTGCAGATTCCACACTGTTTGGAGAAGGTGGAGCTGGCGGGAACGGTGGCGGAGGAAATGGGGCCCTTGGTGTGGCAGCTGCTGTCAATGAGGTCAAGAAGGGACTGACTAGAGGCACGCTGGAGACAGTAGCTGGATACCGATTCAGATGCGGCTATGGAAGTTTTGGTGCGGCCGGAGGGCCAGGCGCAATTTTTGTTTACTCCCGCCGCCCCGAGGCTGAACAAAAGGAGGAAACGCAAAATGTCTGATATTATGCTCCCGGGAGGCACCGATCTTAAACTATATGAAAGCCAGTATCCCGCTGCCCAGTTTGAAGCTGCTATTGGCAAAGGCCCCATAATAGAGAATAACACCTGGTGGGTCTGGGACATTGAGACCAGTGCCTACAAGGATACCGGTGTGAATGCTGTGGTTGTGAAGCCCCGGCTGGAACCCCGAGGCCCCCGTCGTACTGATCTGGGCACACCCGGCCAACGGTGGATCGACACGGCCCACGGAAATATTGAGTACACCTGTCTGGATTCCAATGGTGTTACGGCAGTGTGGATTTATAGTGGGGGAATAGGGCACAACATGATAGACAACCCCAACTTTTCCATCAACCAGAAGGGACAATCTACATATAGCACTCCATTTACTTACGGTGCTGACCGCTGGATAATATCCGCCGATATGCAAATGGAGATTACCCCGACGGGCGTGTCTCTTATTGGGTCTGGGGATGAAAGCTATATTTTTCAGCGAATGGAGATGCTGAAGGCTGGTACTTACACCCTGTCTTGCTTGTTTAAGGAAAATACAGGGGAGATAAGTATTGGTCATATGACAAAAATGAAGGCAACTTCCGATCAATCTGGACTGCTATGCACCACTTATGTGGTACCAGAAGACCTGACGGGTAACGATACCGCCCAAATCGTCTTTGCGTCCGCACAATTTGATCTTATTGCGGTGATGTTGGAACTGGGAGGCACCCAGCACCTTGCCCACCAGGATATGGACGGCAACTGGGTGCTCAACTCCATCCCGGACTATGGAGAAGAACTGGCGAAGTGCCAATACTATTCGAGGGACGTTGGTGTGGGTTTGCTAGGAACATATAGCTTTGAAAGTATATTATTAACGTTCCCATTCCCATCGTCCATGCGAATCCCACCGATAGCTACGCTTTTATTTAATAATAACCTGCCATTTTATGACCAAGGGGGTGGCCAAACGATCCTCGTAAATAACGCAAGAATTGACGCCCAGCAGATGACACAGGATGGTGCTGTTTATATCATCATCAGAGGCGATTTCTCGTCACCACCCACAGATGGAACGATATTAAGATTTAATGCAGTCGGCAATTTCTTGCGGCTGGATGCCCAATTATAGGAGGCCGATCATGTATAGCTATTACAATAAGCACTACATAACTATAGACGACCAAGGGCGCATTACAGACGGCTGGAGCGATGGGCCTTACCCTGACAAGGACACTGCCGGAGCTATCTGTATCAACGACCAGGGAGGCTATCAGTTCCGCCTTTTCCCCAACGGGGGAGAAAACCCCACCATACGGACGATGGACGGTGTTCCCCTCTATAAGTGGGTGGATGGAAAGGCTGTTGCCCGAACAGAGGAAGAAATTGCCGCTGACCGGGTGGACATTTCCGCTCATCCTCCTACTGCACAGGAGCGGCTGGAGGCTCAGGTGACCTATACCGCCATGATGACAGACACGCTACTGGAGGAGAAATAGCATGCTGGATGTTGAAAAAGTTAAACGATGGTACGATCAGGGTCTTTGGACAGATGACATGGTGGATCAAGCTACAAAAAAGGATCAGTTGACTAAAGCCCAGGCGGCCAAAATCAAAAAGGAGGGTGCAAAAAAATGAGCATCCTGAATCAGGCAATCTCTGTGCCCTGCCATCCCAAGAACCGGGGCGGAAGCCGTCCTGCATCGGCTATCAAGTATCTGGTGATCCATTACACAGGCAACGATGGAGATAAGGCAGCCAACAACGCCAAATACTACCAAAATAGCGTGGTACAAGCCTCCGCCCACTACTTCGTAGATGATGCCGCTGTCTATCAGAGTGTGGAAGACTTGGGGATTGCTTGGGCCGTGGGGGGCAAAAAGTGGTCCGACTGCCCCCGGACCGGAGGCGGCAGTCTCTACGGGGTTGTGACCAATGCCAACAGCCTATCTATTGAACTGTGCGACACCAGCCGAGACGGCCGGCTCATGGCTACGGAGGCCACCCTGGATCGGGCGGCGGAGCTGGGCCGTGCCCTGATGGCAAAGTACAATATCCCCATTGAACGGGTCGTGCGGCACTTTGACGTGACAGGGAAGCACTGTCCGGCCTACTTTATGGACAAGGCCGCCTGGGCGGCGTTTAAGAAGCGGCTGGAGCCCAGTAGCCCTCCGGTTGCCCCTTGGTACGCAGAAGCCAGGAGTTGGGCCAAGGACAAGGGAATTACTGATGGTACCCGCCCGGAGGAAACTTGCACCCGGGCGGAGGTATGGGAAATGCTCAAACGCTATGAGAAGGCCGATAGCGGCTCCAGAGAGGAGAGTTGACATGGAACACGTTAATCACATCAAAGCGGCTGTGACAGCCGTCCTTGGTCTGCTGACAGCCCTCTGGGGCTGGTTCGGTTGGCTAGTCATCGCCTGGATCGTTGCTATGCTGTTGGACTATCTCACAGGTTCCGCTGCCGCCATCAAAGCAGGAGAGTGGTCCAGTAAATTGGCTCGGGATGGACTGTGGCATAAGGGCGGTTGCGTGGCCAATGTGGCCTTAGCGGGTCTCTTGGATTTGGTATTGGGCCTGCTGTTGGCTAATATGGGGGCCGTATTGCCGTTCCGTTATACTGTTATCCTTTGCCCGCTGATGGTTACATGGTATATCCTCACCGAGGCAGGGTCCATTGCAGAGAACGCAGGGAAGATGGGGGCGCCTATTCCCAAGTGGCTCAGAAGGACGATTGCGGCGCTCAAGGATACTGTGGATATTGTCGGCGGAAAAGTGGAGGGACCCAGCTCTCATTGAGTTGGGTCCTTTCGCTTTTTACCAAAAAGGGAGTGGATATTCATATACTTCTAAAGTGCTATATCTTCCTCACGGCAGGCGTCCATGATTTTCTTAGTGTGTACGCATACGGCCTCCCGAATACCGGCGGTATCCGAAACGGGGCCGGGCATGACCTTTTCAGGCATACTTGTTACCTCCCGAGTGAGAATGGGGAAAGACAATGCCTTCCAAACCCAGTCTATGCTAGGGCGAAAGAAGGGTGAGTGAGGGAGGCCAGGGGGCGGAGAAAAAATTTGGAAAAGGTCTTGCCAAGCGGGCGGAAGTGTGCTAATATAATTGTGCCCTTTCTGAGGGCGACAGAAATATATCCGGGTGTGGCGAAGTTTGGTATCGCGCCTGAATGGGGTTCAGGAGGCCGCTG
>CANDEE010000001.1 GCA_947383685.1 uncultured Pseudoflavonifractor sp. | reverse complement strand
TAAGAACCCGGCTGCTTCCAAAAAGGAAGCAGCCGGGTTCTTAATGGAGTTCCTTCATGTCGTTAACATCTCAGGTGAGTCCGTCAGCGTCAATGCCATCCAGAAGGTAGTGCAGCATGCCCTCCGGATCATTGAGAAATCGCTTGGTCAAGCAGAAATGCTCAGTCTCATGATAATCTACCGCCCGGATCCCACCCTCGTCCAGAAGATAGATTCTGGCATTGGGGAAAGCCATCAGGATGGGCGAGTGAGTTGAGATGATGAACTGGGAGTGCGCTTCAACCAGCCGCGCTATCTCGCCCATCAGTGTCAACAGCCGAGATGGGGAAAGTGCTGCCTCCGGCTCATCCAAGATATACAATCCATCTCCACCGAAACGGTTCTGTACCAAAGCGAGAAAACTTTCCCCATGGGATTGCTTGTGTAAGGAGGTGCCGCCGTAGCTAAACAGCGTTGAGGGATCTTCCTTCTGCAGCTCATCCACATAACTGGCTGCATTGTAAAAGCTCTCCGCCCGTAGGAAAAACCCATCCTTGAAATACCCAGTTCGAACCGGAGTCAGGTACTGTCCCAAGGGCGAATGCGTATCCTGGGTGGAAAAAAGAAAGTTTCGTGTTCCCCCTTCTGGATTGAACCCACATGCCACCGCAATGCCTTCCAACAAGGTAGATTTCCCGGCCCCATTCTCCCCTACCAGAAAGGTGACTGGTCGGTCGAAAGCCAGGCACCCCTGTTCCAGCAGATAGCGCACTACCATCAGCTCGTCCAAATAGGTTCCTGGTGGCAAATCCCGTTTGAGTTGGATTTCTGAAAGGTATATCACAAATTGCTTCCCCTTCCACAGCAAGAAAAACCTGCCCTATCCTTAATGCTCATTCACTTGTCCGATCACGGACTCCCCGATCAACAAGGGTCTCGATGAACTGAAGCTCCTGCTGGCTATATTCGCTTCTGAACTCGTCTGGGATTCCAAAGCTAGCCGCCTGGTTATACGCTGCCAAGAGTACCTCATCGAAGGTGTGGGCGTGGTTGAGGGTCCCTTGGAGCGAATAATGGAAGACCAGCCCAGACCGTACGAGCTCACCGGCAACATACTCCACAGAGCCTGTCTCGCCCATTACGGAGGGCGTGAAGTATCTGTGATATTTTTTGTCATAGTAAATCCCTGGGCCGAGTGATGTACAGCGCTTCCTAAAGTGACGATCCTCGATGTCGTAGCGGATTTTCCAGTATAGGCGCTCAAATATCATCTTGATTTCTCCTTGTATCCTAAGGGGGGCTAGTCATCCATCTCGTCTAGCCGTTCTTCGATCTCGTCAATCTTGGCCAGCAGGTCATCGTGTTTCTCTTCCCAGACATCATAGGCTTCACTGGCCATATCATCTGGCTCGTTCTCCTCGACCTCGTCCAGAAGAGCCTGGAATGCATCCAACATTTCCTTAAGGGTTTCCCGGTCGTCATCTTCCAGGGAGTCCTCAAGCTCTACATGAAACCCTGATTCGTCAGAGTGTGCGTTTATTTCATCAACAAGAGTTTCGAGCCTGTCTCGCAACTCCTGCTCTCTCTGGGCCTTTTCCTGCTCTTCGGCCATCCCTGCGATGAGCGCAGCTCCCCCTAGCCCCATCATAGCCTCGCCGCTAGAAACCTCGCCATCATGGTCGAAATCAAACAGCTTCCCGAAGATACTCATGGTGGATACCTCCTACAGATAGATTTCTTTCTTCCCAATACCGATTCTTCCCATGAAGTCACTTCGGGGGACGTCCAAGGGATTGATGCTGTAGCCCAGCCGCTGCAACTCGTGGAGCTTTACAAGCATGAGGTTGATATTGACATCGAAGGCACTTGAAGCCTGTATAACATCGTATCCGTCCTTTAGCCGCTCCACCAGCTTTTCGTTATCGATCAGGATATGGGAGGCAAAGGCATTGGCCTCATACTCCATCCGGGTCTGCATATAGAACAGAGAAAACTCTTGAAGCCCACTCCCGACCTTGGCTTGTTCACGGTGCAGAGCATCATGCCCCAGCTCATGGGCGGCAACCATTCTTCTATGAATATCATCCAAATCGGCATTCAGAAGGATGTGACGCTCCTTGTTCCTGTAGGTATACATGCCCAGCAGATTGGAAAGGCCGTTGAGGTCGTGGATGTAGATTCCGATTTCATTGGCAATGGTAATTGGATCCCGTGTGCCGCACCGCTGAACGAGACGGTCAGCTTTCCTAAAAATATCATCATACCGCTTATCCAAGAATAGTCACCTCCTCTTGCATCCAATATTCTATCAAGCAAGCTGTCCTATAAACGGGACTATTAGTCCTTTGTCATATGGTGAACAATGAAGTCCAGATTGTAGGGCAACCCCTCCACTAAGCCGTCATGGGCACTCATATCAGGAAAAATGTCCCGCTCTCTGAGCTTCTCGAACAGGACGATATGAACGTCAAAGAGGTCAATTCCTCTATAGGAGCCCTCCTTGAAGTTAAAATCAGAGAATATATTCCCCACCGCCTGTGCCGTGGTGATGGCCGTCCCATCGGGCAGGGCGGCTACATAGTCGGCTAATTTATTCATCAGGGCTTCCTGTTCGCCGGTCAATAGAATCTCGACAGGCGCCTCATCCTCGTCATCATCCGTACCCCGCATCAGGCACAAGAGCTCACCAAAGTTATATGGGAAGGAATTATCGCCGTGAAAGCTGACTCTGTCCCTGGGATCTCCGGCGTATGTGAAAGACAGCTCCCACTGGATGCCGTCCATCACCTGATACCCGAATCGCCTGGTAGAGTAGAAGGGTCTCCACTCCCCAATATGTAATTCTTCGAGTTGAGTGAAAAAATCTTCTTTGGGGACAGAGAACAAAGGGAGAGTCCAATCGCTCTCTCGGTTTAGGCCGGGGGCGCGTTGTGTATTTTTGATGGTGACCTTACGCTTTCCCACGGTGGCCTCGATAACCTCGGTGGAAGAAAAAAAGCCTCCAATGATAAGGGTTGCTTCGGATATCTCTGGGATCCTGCGTTCAAACTCTTGGGCAGCTAGCTCTGCCTTGGATTCCTTGTATTCTCCGCCAAGCTGGGCGTAGACCAATTTAGCACGATCCAAGTAGGCCCGAAGGCAAGAAATTCGTGTTTTCTCACTGGGTGCCTCAGACACACGCTCATCGGAGTCAGGGCCCTCGAGCTGATTTTTCAAGTTCCCAATCTGCCACTTTAGGCTTCGAATCTGAGAAAAAACCTGTTCTTTGGTTTTCCCTTTTAGCTCCTTCTCGTAATACGCATCTGGGCTAATCATCATGAGAAACTGCTCCCCCCCATCAGAATTGGACTACTGCTCCGTGGCAGCCTTCTTCGGGCTGTACTTCTGGGCATTTCGAGCTTTGGACTCCCAGTAGATATCTTGGAGAGCCTTCATGACAATGTCCTTGTCCTCCTCGGATAGCTGACCACCGGCGTACAGGGCAGACATGTCGGCAATAAGCTTCTCCGCTTGCTTAGCACCACGGGATCCATACTCTTGCCCGGCAGCGAGGACAAAGGTCTCCTCCTCATTCATCAGGTAATGAACATCCACATTCAGCGCATCTGCAAGGACTTGGTATGTCTCCCGCTTCCGAGGATAGGTCTCTCCTGTCTCGTAGCTGGCAATCGTTCTGACAGAGACTCCTACAGCCTTCGCAAGCTCCGGTTGCTTTAACCCAGCATTCTTTCTCGCCTCTTTTAGCTTTTCGCTGAATTTCATAGGCTCTCCTCCAAAATGAGACTTAATTGCATTTTGCTCTTGACAAATGAAATCGAACTGCATATAATTTCAAGCATGAAGTTCAACTGCATTTATTCTATGCCTTATTTCATGTTTTGTCAATAGTGGGCGAAAAAATGAGGGCTCACCCGATTGTTCGCTCAGATTGTAGGAAAGCCATAATTTGGAGGGAACAGCGATGAAAAAGAGGAAGTCAAGTGCCATACATCCCGCAGGGTGTCCGAATGGTCCACACCAGATGGCAATCATTGATCCACAGCTCTTTGGCCCCGTAGATGACTGCGTACTGCTCCAGGCAAGTGGAGATGGGATGAGGAACGCAGGTATTCATTCCGGGGATTACCTGATATTAGACACAGCCCAGGAGGTAAGGAACGGTGACATCGCTTGTATTCTTCACCAGGGAGAGTACCAGTGCCGCCGTGTTTTCATAGAGGGCGACATGGTTCGTATCCGCAGAGAGGATGGGGTTACTCCAGACATCGTCACCAGCGACTGCTCTGTTTTGGGCGTCCTTGTAGGGACGATGCGTAGCTATAGATGCCAAGTGCCAGTAATTCAGGAGGTCGTGGAAAAAGATGCTGTACCTATCTCGTAGTGACATTGAGCATATTGCTGGGCGTATTACAGCGGACTACACCCGGCTGCCTCAATTTGATGGCCAGGGGACAGACCGGATCGACCCCTATACTCTGGCTCACGATTTGCTGGAGCTATCCATCGATCATTATCGTCTGTCAAAAAATGGGGCAATTCTTGGGCTGACAGCAAACAGTGAGGTCGGCGTAGAGATCTATGGAGACAATGGGGAGTCGTGCATCTATTACCTTGACGGCAAAACCCTCTTGGTGGAGAAGGAACTGGTCAGCGACCCGGCACAGCGGGGGAGGTATAATTTTACTGTTCTCCATGAAGTAGCGCATCAAATCCTAGATCGGATGGCTCCCCAGGAGCAAGGTGGATGCCGCTGCCGAGTTATGTACTATCGGGGTATCGTACAGCAACATCCCAGCCAAGACTGGGGCGAATGGCAGGCAGATAACATGGCTTCTGCACTTCTGCTTCCTGCCTTCGCTGTCAATGCCGCCCTTTCCAGGTTTGGACTGGAGGGTGGGATTGATATTCTCAACCGAATATATCGGCCCAAGGAATACCAGCGGTTTTGCGATATGGCTGAATATCTTGGCGCCTCAAAGCAAGCTCTGGCCATACGGCTGAGACGTCTGGGCCTTCTGAAAACGGAATATCTCCGTAATCCTCAGTCCATGGTTGATATAGAAAAGGATGGTGACGGGTGATGGCGTTCCATGTAGTTGTAAAATGCCCAATATGTGGCTGGCGCATCATGGATAAGGTCACTCCGACCTCCGGGACGATTGAAATCAAGTGCCCCAAGTGCCACAAGGTGGTCTCGGTCGATCTATCTCTTCGGCGAAGTATTCGCTACAGGCAAATCAGGCCCCGCATACAGTCAAAATACAGGAAGTGACAACAAAATATGATCTAATCGTACTGAGCAACGGGTCCATGGGCAGATGCCCATGAGTCACCAAATGGCCGGACATTAGAGCAGACGGGTTGAAGTACCGCCCTCTCCTCTAGTGGCCGGTCATTTTTTGTTGCCGCTCCAGAAATGGAGATGGCAATGGATATAGCTCAATGGCAGGCGGTTGTCTGCAAGTACCCTTAGGTGAGCCTCTCAGCTCGAGCAATCCCCCAAAAAACTGAGAGGAGTCACCCTATATGAAAAGATGGAAGCGAACCGTGAACCATTACACAAAAAAGAATGCAGAAGGGGCCGTCATAGGCTGGATTATCCGCATTGATGGCAGAGATATCCCTGTGAGCAAGGAAGTCTACCAGGCTTACGCCCAGGGGAATAGGAAGGAGCGCTATATGTTCGATGAACGACCTGCTCTTACCGTGCTTTCCATGGAAAAGCTCGCCGAGGACGAGGTGCGAGAGGACTATGTTGGAGTGCCCTGCACACCGAGTTGCCTGGAAATCATTCTAAGGCAGGAGGAGGAATTGGCCTGGGAGAAGAAGAAAGCGATGCTGCTCCCTGCACTCCTTTCCCTGACGGATGAGGAACGCAGCTTGATCACGAAGCTGTTTTATGATGGCTACACCCAGACTGAACTGGCGCAAGAACTGGGGGTAAACCAGGCGACAGTGTCCCGGCGCCGAGATGCGACCCTCAAAAAACTCAAGAGAGCCATCGGGAAATTATAAAATTGTCCGCATAGAAGCGGATTTCGTCGGTATGGACAGTGAGGGGACTTTTAAGCTCGGTTGAGATAGGTGCTTATCAGCACCAGCCATAGCGAATCTTTTTCGCAACGAGTAGAGCCCCCTGGACTGAACCTGGAAAACTGAATATCCGATCCTGAACACGTTACCGGCAGAAGGCTAGAAAAGGCTGAAGCGACAAAGGAGGGTGCGCCATGACCACCTGTGTGGAGTTGCTCCACATCAATGACGGCCAAAGAAGGTGCAGAGCGGCCCCGCCCGACCTGAAAGCAGCTTGTGGTAGGCTGTTTCGCCATGACCTCTGCCGGTGGATACTTCCGTCCCGTCCCAGCCCCCAGTGAAATGGGGATCACGCAAGGAGGGCGGCTGTGAGAGATCCTCACGGGGGCTAGTTACCCATGACACGGCCTAACCAGCCGGACTTCAGGCTCTCGCCCTTGGCCCTTCATAAAGGGTCTTGCTTCTGGGGAAGTAGTGTCGAATACAGGAGCGCAGGCAATCAGGAAAGAAAACGATTGTCTTGATAATGGAAACCACGGGCACCGGCGCACCAAATGGCCGGTGCCCGTTCTTCTGCGATCAAGACAGACTCAATTATCACAGGAGGGGGAAGCTGCCGATGACTAGTGCCAATCTTGACTACTGCGGGATTGTAAAACTTATCAGGGCTTTGGTAGATGCCAACGCTTGTACGGAGGCTGAAGCCCAAAAGGTCGCCAGACGGATCGCCGCTCGAATCGGAGCGGACATCCTTTTCCCTTTCTGAATTCGAGGAGGTGTTGACCATGGGGGCCAGCAAGAAAAATTGTCCCTGTAAAGTATGTAAGCGATACCCCAATTGCCCCTCGCCATGCTATCCCAAGCGTGACTGGGAACGAGGGGCAAAAAAGAGGAAGAAAAGGACCACCCAAGCCTAAGGAATGACCGACATTAGATTGTACTATTAGATCAAATGAAATGCTCTCTTTTCGTTGCAATTGGCCATAGCTATCCATATCCTTCTGTGGTAGTGTTGCATACGAGGAGGTGAGTTGGACGTGGACGCAGCCCTGGTCGAAGGTACCGCCGCACGGAAGCGGAGCGGCTACAATATCATCACCATTGAGGCAACCAAGAAGCCAGAAGATGTCAAACTTCGGGTTGCAGCCTATGCAAGAGTCAGCTCAGACTCCGAAGACCAGGAGAATTCTCTGGCAGCACAGACCCGGTACTATACGAGTCAGATCACTGAAAAGCCTCAGTGGGAAATGGTGGACATCTATGCAGACGATGGCATCAGCGGCACCTCGATGGAGAAACGTGCTGACTTCCTGAGACTCATGAAAGACTGCCGCCGGGGGTTGATTGACAAGATCCTGGTCAAATCCATTTCCCGCTTTGCAAGAAATACCACTGAATGCCTAGAGTCTGTGCGAGAGCTGCAGGCCATGGGCATCAGCGTTTACTTCGAGAAAGAAAACATTGACACTGGCCGCATCAGCAGTGAGATGATGCTGACCATCTTTGCTTCGTTCGCCCAGCAAGAGAGCGAATCGATCTCGGGGAATATGACTTGGGCATGGCAGAAAAGGATGGAGAATGGGACATTCATCCCCAGCAGCCAGCCTTATGGCTACTGTGTGATAGATGGACAGATCGTAGTGGATGAGCTCAGAGCCAAGCATATTCGAACCATTTTCTCGCTTTACCTCTCGGGGATGAGTACTCTGGACATTGCTCACTATATGGCTGAACAGTCCAAGGTTGCCCCAGAGCTACGGGAGATCAAGTGGACGTACAAGGGTGTGACCCGGATCCTCAAGAACGAAAAATACACAGGAAACTCCTTGTGGCAGAAACGTATTACCACTGAAAGCTTCCCGCACAAGAAGGTGAAGAACCGCGGGGAGCGGCAGCAGTATTACGCTGAAGGCACCCACCCTCCCATCATCGATCAGGAGACCTTCGACCGGACACAAGCTCTTATGTGTAAGCAGAACCGTCATAAGACTCCAAGTACTGAAGCCAACAGCTCTGTATTCAAAGGGAGCATGATTTGCGAACACTGTGGATGCTTGCTTCGTAGAAAAACCATCAGGGGAGTTGGCTACCGAACCTGCCGGTCCAGGGATGACAAGAATACCGAATGTACCCTACTGCCGGTTCGAGAGTCAGATGTGGAGATTCTCTTCTGCCGTATGTACTATAAGCTAAAACACTATCCCATCCTTTCCCAAATGCTTGCGGATCTTCGAAAGGCTGCTGAGAACAGACTGCTGTGGAGGGAAGATGTGGTAGCACTCAACAAGAAAATATCAGACATTGCCAGTCAGGAGCAGATGTTGGCCTCATTGAAGAAACAGGGCCTCATCGATCCTGACATTTTTATTGCCCAAAGTAATGCCCTTGCCAGACAGCTCAGAGAAATCAAACGGCAAAAGGAGCGGATTCTGGACAGCGACTCCGATGACACCATTGCCAGGACCCAGGATATGGTGGAAGTCTTGGACAACGGGCCAGACTTCATCGAGAGAATCGAACCAGAGCTGTATCATGGGCTTGTCGAGCAGATCAAGGTGGTCGATAATGACCACTTTGTGATCCAGCTAAAGAATGGACTGGAGCTACCTGAGACACTGACCCAGGAGGAGGCGTGACCATGGGATACCGCAAGCTCCCCTACGGATACAAGATGGAGATGGGCGAGACTCGTATCCACGAAGAGGAAGCGGGATATGTAAAGTTGATATTCCAAGACTACCTTTCCGGGACATCCTTCAAAGCAATTGCCTTATGGTTGACCGAACACTCCGTTCCCTTTGATGGGACTAAGCCCTGGAATAAGAATATGGTCGCACGGCTCCTGGAAGATGAGCGATACACAGGGAAGAAAGGCTTCCCAGCCATCATTCAGATTGATGTGTTAAACGCAGCACGGAAAAGGCGCCAGTCCCAAGCAAAGGCCAAAATCCCCACCGCAGGCGAACGTGTAGCACGGCAATTGAGCGATGTGCAATTGTCAGACCAAGCTAAGCGTCAGCTTCTGGCCTTGCTCAACTGGGTAGTACGAAATCCAGAGGAAATCAAGCTCCCTAGACATTGGAACAAATATGGGGTGACGCCCAATCGAGAGGAACTTGATGAGGTGCTGCGGCAGCTCCCGGTAGATGAGGAGCGCGCCAAAAGTCTGATAACCCAGGGTGCGGTCGCCGCTTACAAGAATATCCCGACAAGAGAATATGAGGCTAGACGCCTTCGGCATCTATTTGAACAGGCCAAGCCAGAACAGGCATTGGATGCCGATCTCCTACGAACAGCCATCTCAAAAGTCACGGTGGAGAACGGAAATCTGGCCAGTATTACGCTGAAAAGCGGACAAGTCATAGAATACCAGCCAGGGAGGTGAACGGCGTGGAGAGAAAGCAACCAAAGGTCATTGTAATCCCGGCCAAAACCGAGATTGCCAAGGAACAAGCTGTGAAGCGACAGCTTCGAGTGGCAGCCTATTGCCGTGTATCTACCGAGGAAGACGAGCAACTCTCCAGTTATGAAGCTCAGAAGACCTATTTCACCGATAAGATCATGGGAAATAAAGAATGGACCTTGGTTGATATCTTTGCTGATGAAGGGATCACGGGTACCTCCGCAAAAAAGCGACCTGAGTTCCTGAGGATGATCAAGTACTGCAAGCAGGGGAAGGTTGACATCGTTTTAGCCAAGTCCATCTCTCGCTTCGCAAGAAACACCGTGGACTGCCTGACCTATGTGCGGCTTCTAAAAAGCATGGGAATCGCTGTTATATTCGAGAAAGAGAACATAAATACCATGCAGGTCAGCAGTGAGGTTTTTGTGGCTATGTATGGAGCCTTTGCCCAAAGCGAGAGCGAGTCCATCAGCGGAAATGTGACCTGGGGTAAGCGGCAAGCTATGCGTGAGGGAAAAGCAATCATCCAATACACTCGCCTCTACGGATACCGCCGTGGAGAGGACGGAACGCCAGAAATCATCCCAGAGGAAGCGGAAGTTGTCCGGCAGATCTACAAGACCTTCCTCGCTGGTGCCAGCCTGGAAGCAATTACACAAAAGCTGATTGAGGACGGGATCCCCGCCAGGGGAAAAGGCTGGTACAAAACTACCGTCCGAGGAATCCTCACCAATGAGAAATACTGCGGTGACGTCCTGTTGCAGAAGACCTTTAGTGAAGACTGCATCTCCAAAAAGGTGGTCAAAAACGAAGGCCAGCTCCCCATGTACCTCATCCAGAACCACCATGATGCCATCATTGAGAGGGAGCTGTTCGATGCAGTAAGAGAGGAATTCGCAAGGCGAAATGCGGGAAGAAGCCCCTCCAAAAAGCAGGCTCCAACGGGCAAGGGGAAGTACTCCAGTAAACTTGCTTTGAGCGACCGGCTGATTTGCGGCGAATGTGGAACCCTGTACCGCCGCTGCACCTGGAACTATAAGGGGAGCTACAAGGTGTGGCGGTGTACAAGCCGACTGGACTATGGGAAGAAATACTGCCATAACTCCCCGACTCTCAAGGAGAAGCCTCTCCAGAATGCTATCTTATCTGCTCTGAACAAAGCCATGAGCGATAGAAATAAGCTGATAGACGAAATCACCCAGTCCCTAGAGGTTGAGTTCGCACCCAGGCTTGGTGAGGAGCTGAGTATCGGTGATATCGATACCAGGCTGGTGGGGATCAGCCGAGAGACTATGGCCATCGTTACAGAGGCCGCTGCCCGCGGAGAGCAGACTGAGACGGAATCCACCCGGCTAAAAGCTCTTGTCAAGGAGACCACAGACCTCAAGCAAAAGAGAGAGGAACTATTATCCAAAGGCTCCACAGGCAGTGAGGTGGCACGGCGGGTGGAAAATGCTGTGACCATCATGAAAGAGAGTGCCACGGAACTTCAAGAGTGGAATGACAGCATCATTCGTCAGCTTGTGGATACAGTCAAAGTACTCTCCCCAACGAGAATCGAGGTCATTATCCGAGGCGGGATAAGCATCGTGCAGGACATCAAGGATGAGTAGAGCGAGGCATCTAGACAAGACGATAAGGGCCACCGGCTGAGTGCTGCCGGTGGCCCTTGCTGGTTAACCTCAATCCTCGTCCCAGTCACCATCATCGGGAGAGCTATCCTCTTCACCATTTGAGTCTCTGTCATCGTCAGAATCATCTCCATCTGGTTCCTCCAGGACATCGAAAATGGAGGAGGAGTCCCGCTTGGAATAGAGCCATTTGATGGGGAGCATAAATGCACTATTTTTCCGCCGTCCATTATACTGAAGCACCATGGCCTCGGCGTAGCCCATCGACCCGGCTTGGCGTTCCTTTGCAGTACGGGAAATGTGCTTGGCGCTCAATGCCCCCACCTTTTCCTTGAACTGTTGATCATCCAGCTTGTCGCCATAAACTTCAACTAAGCGGGCCACGGCGTTGAGGAAATTGGCTGAGAGAGAAATCACATCCCCTTCCCATGTGCCTACAATCAGTCGCAACACACGATCCAGGACATGATAACCACAGCGCTGGAAGATGGCCTCCAGTGTGGAGATGGCACAAATCATGCCGTTCTGCCGTTTCCCGCCGAGTTCAAGATCATAGGACTCGACAAGTGCCTTAACCATCATCTGCTGTTCATTTCCGGCCTCTATATTTGCAACGAACACCTCGTAGGGAGTTAGTGACTTGATAAATTTCTGCTGGTTGGCAAATATATCTGCTTCATGGGCGTAGCTTAGATCATCATAAATCATACACCAGACAGGAGTGTCGCGAGAGCCAGAAGCCCGTGCAACGATTTCAATGGTGTGTTGACCATTGAAAACATAATTCACTCCATCCCGGCGGCTGACCTTTACAGGATTTATCTGGTAGGGATCAAAGTTCATGGCAGCTTTCTCAATATGCGTCTGGGAGAGGTCTCTCTGATAGTTCTGGTTCGAAACCAGATTGGAGATTGGAATCAGTTCAAAATGTACCTGTGGAACAAAGAAGTTATACTCTCCCTCACTCATGAGGGCCACCTCCTAAATATTGAGTTAGCTTTATTGCCTTGTCGTCAAGCGTTACCAAAGCCTTGATGAGCTGTAGCTTGGCCCGTGGAGTAACTTTGTTCAGCGAAATGTTTTGCTGGAGCCGATCCAGGGAACTCACCCAGGATGGAATGGTCAATGTCAGTCCGACAAGCTCCGCGTCTGGATCATAGGGGGGCATGTCTTTCACTGTTGCACGCATTTCTTGTTCCGGCTCCTTTCCCTGGGAGACCTCCTGCATTGCAGAACGGGGCACCTTGTAGCGACTACTTGCTTCCTCTTTAGCTTCAATTCCACGCATTACCTTTCGAATTTCTTGTGGAGAAAGCTCAGCGAGTTCAATCACATTGTCATGTGATATTTTGTACTTCCCCGACAGTATTTTAGGGACGATTTCAGGTACCTTTTGCTTTAACTTTTCAACTGCCCTGGAATAAATGGAGTATTTCAGAACGGTTGCTGGAGAAATGTTATTCTCCTTTGCAATCCGCTCTGCAGTATACGGACGCTTTGGACTTGGACTTTCAATTTCTGCTTCGCTCTCTGGATCAAGGCGCCCGTATTGATTTAGACCCATTTGGTTTCTGTGGGCTGCGGAAAGCTTCTCCGCATCATATTGAACGCCTATGAGGTATTTGCGTGTTGCCTCGGAGAGATTTCGTCGCCCAAGTTGATGGGCGCAAATCCAGGCAATAGCGCTTTCGCGTGAATCAAAAGACATCTCTGTGGTGGAGAATGGAATATCATGCTTGGTGCATATCTCGTACCTGTTATGGCCATCCACAATAATTCCATCCCAGACAATGATCGAATCCAGGCAACCATCTGCAAGGAGGTTGGCTTCAAGCTGCTCTCGCTCCGATGTGGTCAGGGGGCGGATAAGTCCCTTGAACTCAGGATCGACAATCAGTTTTGGCCTAGACATGGTTGCTTTGAACCTCACTCTCTATGGGGTGAATAGAACTCAGAGGAAAGACACACATCTTTTCCTCCGGGATGACAACACCAGTCAGTCTATAGCTTGTCCCAGCGTGGAAACAGTCAAATTCCTTCCGGAGCTTTTCAACAAAAGGCTGGCTATAAATCTCATACGAGAAATCTGAATCCATGGCCGAAGGCTTTACCTTATGGGCTGCGCTGTCGAACTTCTGAGCATCGACAGAACGAATTGCCACTTGTCGGGCCTCAATGTTGACAAGAAGATGAATATAGCGCGGGTCGCCGATTTGGTGAAGGGATGCCTTGTGGACACGAATGCGTGATTTTTTCAAGTCTATGGATATCTGGGCCAATTGACGGCTTGTCTCAGCCATTCGTAAATCCCTCCTGCTCTGTACCTATAGCGAGTTGACCAGGCGTGGCCTGAGGTTGAGCTTCCGAATCACCTTTTGTCTGATCCTTGATTGCAAAAACGGCGTAGCCATCAAAGATATTGATTTGAAGCGATTGCTGGTGCTCTTTGAGAGGCATGCCAAATTGCGCCTGCCACTCAGCAGGAAACACGGGGGTCCGTGATACTTTGGGCTTTTCGCCCTCGCGGAACGTCTTTTGGTACACCTCGGTCGCAGTGAGGTCAAATACAATTAGATACTCGCCCTTGGCATATACGACCTTGCCAAGCATTTTATAGCGATAATCAGGGTTCCAATTCATGAGGGAAAACATCTTGGCGGAGAACAACTTCCCTGTGGTCTGCCGAGGGACTCGCTTCCCCTTGGACATACTGCACCACATGAACGAGTCACGATCTCCTTCATGGCAGGGGCGAAGAGCAAGTATTTTTGTCTCCTGGTTGACTAGGACCTGGACAAAGTCTGCGGTGGGGAACTTCCTCAGGCAAGCAGCGTTCACATAGAACTTGCAGTTATTGAACGTAACTGAGGGCTCCTGAAGATGAGCAAAAAACTCGCGTCGGACCACCTGAAACTGCTCCAAATCAAGTGCCCCGTCCATACGGAGCAGTTCATCATCGATTCCCAGGGAGGGAATGAATTCACCCTCTGGGAGTGCTTCCCCTGGCTGGGGAGGCAGGTTTACAGCGTTCTGACCATTAAATTCATCCATGGGTTAATTCCACCTCCGAAAGCGGGATGTCCCCTATTTGGGACTGGATATAGTCCTTCAAAACCTCGAAATCAGTTACTTTTAGTCTCTTGCCTGAATCGAACAGCTCGCCTTTCAAGAGCAGAGCCCAGTCCTCCTTGCGTTGCTCGGCTAGTGCAGAGAAAGACCTCTCATGCAGATAGAACTGTTGCCCAAAGGACTGCGTCCATTCAACAGGTACGGCTCGAATCCGCTTTCCCGAAGGAGTAAGTGGTTGCCCTGCGTCATCCCCACGATCTATCATGAAGGGCTTGAAGAAGGTCTCAGAGTCCCCGGCTTCAAAAATGAATGCTAACTCTTCGTCCTTTTTGCAGAGGCAACCAGTGATTCGATATTTCCTGTCTATGCTCCAACCGAACAGAGTATAGAGCTTATCACTGAAAGCCGCTGCGGGTATATCCCTGGGGCGGAACTTTCCATCCTGATACCGAGAAATAACCACACCGCTTCGGTTGTCACGTTCTGCCGGCCGAACAGCAAACATCTTGGTTACCGGGTTGATAAGAAGCTCCACGAAATTCTGCTTGCCAAAGCGTTCAACACAGGATCCGCTGAATTTGACCTTTCTATCATAAAATGAGACCGAAGGATGGCTTCGAGAATCAAAAAGCTCGGATCGTGCTATCTCAAATCCTCGTAGATCGAATGAACCGGCCTCCGCCTCCACTTGGACTTCCTTGCCGCCTGACGAAGCAGGGCGTTCGGTTTCCTCGAGCTGTGGATACACACTCATGGAAGCCCGGAGGTAGTCTTCTGCACTGAATGCGCCCCAGCGTGGATTCAAGACAACGAATCCCTTTAGGATCCCGGAGTCGATAACCATGAGCTCTGGCAGAATCGACTTGTTCTTATATTTTGCATTGTCAAGCAGCCGTTGGACGGCAATAAAATCGTCCCTGGATACAATGGCCTCATGGTGATCTCTGTACCGACTCTGGGGCCGCTGCCCGTCGCGATTTACCCTTTTCTTATGGCTCCGATAGTCAATAGTGTATGTTTTCCTCGTAAGTACGTCACCACAATGACGCTCATTCCTCAGAATCTGACTAATGCCGCTGGACGTCCAATTGGTATTTCCAAGATAAGAGCGTTTTCCTATGAAATTAAAGGTGTCAGCGATTTGTTGTGTGGAGTATCCATACAGGTACATATAGAAGGCCAGCTTAACTGTAGGAGCCTCATCAGGGTTGATTATCAAATTACCCTCTGAGTCATGGGTATAGCCCAGCAGTTTGGGGGTGAGGGGGATGCCATTATCCAAGCGCATCCGAAGAGACGCTTCCATGCTCCGGGATCTTGTGTGAGATTCCTCCTCTGCCATAATCGCCTGAAAGCTCAGTCCCATTTGGGATTCGTCCTTTAAAGAGAAGATGCACTCGGACTCAAAAAAGACACCAACAGGAGGGTTTAGGGCTGCAAGCTGTCTGACAATACCTATACAGTCCTCAACATTACGGGCAAAGCGGGACACGCTTTTACAGACGATCATGTCGGCCTTTCCCGCATGGCAGTCAGTTACCATGCGGTTGAAGGCATCCCTGTGCTTTCGGGATGTGCCGCTGATACCCTCATCTGCATAAATCTCGACAAGCTCCCAGTTTGGGTGCTTTATGACAAATTCCTCGTAATACTTCTTCTGAAGCTCATAAGAAGTTGTTTGCTTAATATCATCTGTGGAAACACGGACATAGATGGCCACACGCTGGTGGACATCATCATCGTAGAAATCCGCTTGCTTTTTTTCGGGATAGTAGTCATGTTTGGAAGGGTCCACTGTGACATGTATGCGCCTACGAACTCGCTCCTTCTCTTCTCTGCGTTCGTCACGCCGGTGGTTATCAATCATTCAGCATCTCTCTCCCATCTGCGTCTTCATCCGGCAGGGGCAGCCAATCAGGGGAAGGAAAAAAGGAAGGGTCTTTTAGATCTTCTAGGTAATAGGAGGCCAGGGTGAAGATATCCTCAGATATAAAGTAGATGCCTATCGGGTGCTCGTGTGCCGCCAGTAGACGGGAGCAAAAAGTCAACTCGAACGGCTGGCGAGACACATTGGATACCTTCTGAGTGATGATTAGGTCAATTTTATTATCCATACAGTCGTTTAAAAGACGGTTCCATTCAGGGGATTTACCCATGCTTGGAGCCGTTGAGCCGGTGTCAATATAGAAATCAACAAGAGTCCATTTGGGACACAGGGAGATTGTGTCGATAAACATCTTCTTGTGATAGTCAAGATAATTCTCATAGTTCGTCTGGTTGAAAAAGCGAATGTAGACGCCGATCCGATATGCCTTTTCGGTACTGGGACGCTCACGCCGGATTTCTCTCAACCATGCCCTGTGCCGTTGAATCATCCGTTCATGTTCCGTTAGTGCCCGGATTTCTGAAGCGGAAGTTGGTGCCAGGCCAATTTCGCCCATTTTCTGAAAAATATCCAATTGTTCCATGCCACGACCTCCAGACATAGGGCTGATAATCGCATTGTATCTGCTGGGGCCACAGAAGGCAACAAACCCACGGTCAAGTCGCTGACTGTGGGTTAGAAATTTGAAAAATTGTTGAGGGAAGATGCATTTTTTCCTAGGGGCAAGCAGGATTATTTGTGGAATTAAGAGGTAAAAACAGACCTAGACATTTGGTTGGATGTATGATATTGTGAAGTAAACCAAAGAGGAAGGGCGGTAAAAAATGGACGGTGTTCTGTATTTGATCTATGGAAGCGGGACATACGAAAGCGATGGTATCGATATTATTGGATATGCCAAGGATGAAGAGACCGCCAAATCAATTTGTAGTCGCTTAGATGAGAGCAACAAGCTCCCGGGATATCGCCACACCTATATGGAGATAGACGATCTGGCAAAGAAAAGCATATGAGTGTGCAAAAAAGCACCCCGTCTCAGCCAATGCTGGACGGGGTGCTTCTTATTTTCCAGATTATTTTTCCTTGGAAGTCTGGGCGTGAAGAGTCTGTTTCACTTGCTGAACGATGGCAAGCAAAGACTCTATCTCTTGGGGAGTACAGTCCTCAACAATTTTCAAGAACTCCCCCTCATAGACAGCTTTTCCCTCGCTTGTGTTAAGGCGAAGAAGATGGTCGGCAGAGACATCAAGAGCCTCTGCAATTTTGATGAAAGTTGGAATGCGCATCACGACTTTCCCGAGTTCGATATTACTAACTCGAGGAAGATCGATGCCTGCCTTGGATGCTAGAGCTGCCTGACTCATACCTTGTGCAATTCTAGTTGCACGGATTCGCTCCCCCAGCCTCTTAGCCTGGGCATCTCCAAGCTTCTCCATGTTAATCATCCTCTCATCGCATATAAGCTATATTGGAAACAGTATATAGCGGAAAGGCAAATTTTGATATAACGCATAAAGCAATTTTATAGCAAATACGCTATAATGGTACCGACTAAATTTTTTAGGAGGTACCATTATGACGCTCAACAACGTGGCCATCGGCAAGAGGATCCAGACCGTCCGAAAGAAGAGAGGGCTCTCACAGTTTACGCTTGCGGGAATTGTGGACCGAAGCCCAGGGTACATAAGCTACATCGAGACGGGGTTTAAGTCCATGAGTCTCGAAACCTTCGTTGCCTTGGCAAATGCCCTCCAGGTGTCCTCGGACGAGTTGCTGGTAGACTGCCTGGAAAATACGGTGAAGGCGTCCAACCACAGCTTCGCCTCTATTCTAGCTGACTGCTCGGAATATGAGCGCCGCGTCCTAGAGGACATCGTCATTGCCTCAAAAGCCTCGCTGAGAGCGAACAGGGGTTATGTCCGTACCCGCAGGTAGTTGCCTTTCGCACATATCTCACAGTATTTGCCGCAATTGTTCGTTCCATATGAATATCGACTATTCCCGCTAACCTTGGTATGTTTGTGAATGACAAAAGGCCAGGGCGATAAGTCATACCCTGAAAGCTGGCTCCAGTATACATTGGAGACGTGAAAAGGCAAGAAACCCACAGTCAGATACTTGACTGATGGTTTAGGACTCCACCCCTAGCATGTCCTCAGAGGTTTTTTATATGATTTTGGATTTTTCGATATGATTTTGAAAACGTCCTTTTATTGGACATTCAATATGCTACAATGGCTTCCACAGGAAGGTGAAAATATGATTTATTACACTGGTGATATTCATGGTCGCCCCCAAGGGCTCCAGGAATACTTCGAAAAACACAAGCCCTCCGCAGATGACATCCTTGTGATCCTTGGCGATGTCGGAGCCAACTTCTATGGCAATAAGACAGACAAGAAGGTCAAAAGGGTTCTTGATAGCCTTGGCCTGACAGTCTTCTGCATCCATGGAAACCACGAAATGAGACCGGCCAGCATCCCGACCTACCAACAAAAGGAGTGGAACGGCGGCTTGGTCTGGTTTGAACCTGAGTTTCCAAACCTCCTCTTTGCAAAAGATGGCGAGATATTTACCATGGAGGGGATCCGTCACCTGGTTATTGGCGGCGCCTACAGTGTGGACAAGTTCTATCGAATTGCAAGGGGTGTCGGCTGGTGGGCGGACGAGCAGCCCTCCCCGGAAATCAAGGCTTATGTGGAGCAGCAGGTGGCAAGCAACACCTTCGACATCATTCTCTCCCATACCTGCCCGGCTAAATTTAAGCCTGTAGAAGCCTTCCTTCCGGGCATCGACCAAAGTACAGTGGATGACAGCACAGAGGAATGGCTAGACAAAATCGAAGAGATGGCCACCTATAAGCTCTGGCTGTGTGGCCACTGGCATATCGACAAACGTGTGGGAAAGATGTGCTTCTACTACCATACCTTCGTTGAAAGTGAAGAGATCAAAGGGGAACTCCGAGTCTGCAAGTGAGGATGTGCTGAACAATGGAGATTGAAGTGGATGAGGAGTGCAAAACAGTCGATTTCTGGCTGACTCGCCATGAGGGACAAAGCGGCCATATTATCCAGAGTCTGACCCCGCTGTTTGGGCGGCTGAAGGAGCAGGGATACCTTTCAGTGGTATTCCTGTCCGGCAAGGAATCGCTGGTAGAGCTGACTTCTGACTTGCTCAGACGAAACCTTATTTCACACACTCCAGAGGAGGAACACTCAAATGACCTACGTTCTGTCCGACATCCACGGCAACATGAGGAGATTTCACTCCATCCTTCGCCAAATCGACCTCAAGAGTGAGGACACTCTCTACATCCTTGGCGATGTGATCGACCGGCATCCTCACGGCATCAAGATCCTTCGGGAAATCATGGCAATGCCCAATGCCAAAATGCTTCTGGGCAACCACGAATATATGATGCTTCGAGCCATTGGCGAGCCTTATGATGGCCCAGAGGATATACGGGATCGAGAACCCGATGAATTTCTGCGACTGTGGTATAGAAACGGAGGGGATGCCACACATCACTTCTGGAAGCATACCCGCCTTGTGGTTCGGGCCGAGATCCTTGACTATCTGAAGTCGCTGCCACTCAATATTGATGTTGTCGTAGGTGGAATCCCTTACAAACTGGTACATGCGGCTGCTCTTGACCGCTATGAGGAATATGTCCCAGAAGGGCACGACCAAGAGACGCAGACCCATTTCGCAGTGTGGAACCGAGAAGCCTCACTGGACTATGCTCGACTGGATGGATATACCTTGGTATTTGGCCATACCCCCACATGCCACATCACACTGGATGATCCGATGTGCATTTGGCGTGAGGGGAGACGAATTGGTATCGACTGTGGGGCCGGGTGGCCAGACGAGCAGAAAATCTCTTGGATGATGCCTACCAACGGTCGGTTGGCTTGCCTGCGACTTGAAGACATGAAAGAGTTTTACTCGGAGGAGCCGGGACTAGAGCTCATATAACGAGGTGCCCTGACGTGACAAAGCTATATACCCCCCCAAGTGGAACGCTATGCCCATAGACTTGGGCGTTTCAATTATATGGGGGCATGGCGCAACTCCGGCCTGATGGCATATGGGATGGTGACTAGCGTGAAAAAATCTGACGAACTCGGCCCAAGGAGTATAGCGATGATGGAGTTTGCCGCTGAAATGCTATGGCTTCTTTACTACAACAACTGCGCCTATAAGCAGGGCGTGATTTCTGAACAGATATACCGACGCATGGATTTGGCAATCAGAACACGGAAGCAAACATGGAAAGAGGTGAAGGACAGTTGATCAGTCGTAAGTTGTTCGTAGATACCCTTGTGGGCATCAAAAAGGAATTCGAGAATCGAGACAATGCAGAGAAAGAGCTGGAAAAGCTGGGCATGAGGTTTAACATCGATAGGACGCCCTTCTTGGAATCCATGTTGGAGATTCTCAAAGAAATCGTGCCAGACCCCTACGATTACATCGGCTGGTGGCTCTACGATGCAAGCGACTACTGCGTGTCCTGGGAGGAGGACGGGCAGAAAATCGAGAAAGACCTGCAGGATCCCAATGACCTCTATGATTTTCTGCTAGATGGGGCGGTCAAGACTACGGACGTAGAGGCATTGCTTGCCGATGCCCCGGCCAAGGAGTATGACTTAGTTCCCCAGAAGATAATCGAGCAGACGGATTTCCTACGGTACATGGACGCTGTGCTGAACTACCTTGAAACCCATGACATCGTCATCCAAATCGCTCAAGAGGGCGTGGGGAAGTATGTCGTGATGGGAGTGAAGCTATACCATCAGCTCTTCGAAGGGCTGAAGCGCCCGGAACTAGGGAATGAGGATAACATGATCACTGTGGAGATCCAGATCGACCCAGAGTTGGAGTGTAGAGCAAGACAGGCTTTCGAAGGAACAGGGTTTACCTTAGAACAGGTCTGTGAGATGTTCATTGTATGGTGTGCCCACTACCCCAAAGATGCCTCGAAATGGATTGAAGGGGCCAAGAAAAGGCAGGAGGAGAGAGAAAAAACTTCTGCCGAGGGTGAGCAGGAGCCGGATTAACCCTTTTTCAAGCACGACTTCAATGACAGTAATCTCATTCCGTTGTAGAATGGGGCCATCAAAGACAAGGAGGACATCGACATGAATCTGAAAGAGGCGTTTCGCTACCAGAATGCGATCCAGAGCATGCTTTCGAGTACCCTCGCAGAGCTGCAGGACCGCTCCAACATCCTGAAAGTCTCGACCACCCACTTCCGCAGCAAGGTCAGATCTGATGACCAGGATGTCACAATCGAGGACAATGCCAACAGCGAGTATGCTGGTAAGGCCAACCTTCTAGTTGAATTTGCCTCCATGCTCTTGGCGGAGAAGGAGAAGCTTACCAAAGCCATCCATACGGCGAAGATTTCGCTGGAAGTGGACATGGATGGTGAGGTGGCTCTCAACCAGGAGCGTCAGCGGTTTGCTTCTACGCTTCGTGCCATGACCGGCTATAAAAGCAGTGAGGTAATTCTCCCCAACGGCGGGAGCGGGTTCTGCTTTAATGGTGAGGGAAACCAGGTTGCCTATCACTGCGAGGCCAAGAGGGTCACGACCATTGACTTCGACCGGAATAAGGTTCGAGCCTTGGCTGCCGAGCTGGGCAAGAAATCCGATGGAATCTCTGCCGAGCTGGACAAGTGCATGGTCAATACTGAGGTGAGCTATGAGGCGCCCTTCGATGTGAACGACAACTTCGATGCGGTGTTTTCCAAGTTCATTGAGAATCAGGCCAAGGACTAAAAAACCCTGTGCCCATTTTGGGCGCAGGGGCCATGGCAGAATGGAGAGCGCGCAAGGGCCGGTTCAGGTGCAGATGAACTATAAGGCTGCACAAACCCCAGCACCTCCGGATAAGCATCTGCTAAATGCTTGATTGAGCTTGAAAACTCAAATAAAAGATATGTCAGCTGCTTCGTCCAGTGCTACACGTCCGAGCCAATCTCTCTCCATCCGCAAGACTTTCTTTCGACTTAGCCCTTCATCGCTTCACAAACACTTTCTGCCCTTTGAGGCAACTACACAATTCAGCGAAGTCACAGCCTGTCTGCCATGAGGGAGCCTCTACGGTAACCTTGGGGAAGTATAGGTTGTGGATAAGGGCCTAAGCAACCTCGAAGTTCTGCCATGCCCCTTGCGCCCAAAGATTTTCTCCCCAGGAAATACCTGAGCGGCAAGCCTCAGCCTGCCGCTCAAAAGAAGCGATATGATCGATGCGGTTTGTGGAAACCAGGATCTCATTCATTGGTACGCCCAAGAGCTCACTTAAAGCGAAGAGGTTATCAACGCTCGGCAAGCTCTGTCCGTGCTGCCACTGGTAGATGGCCTGGGGTGCCTCAAAGCCAAAGAAGCTCTGAAGATCACGGACACTAAGACCACGCATCTGACGCAGTCTGGAAATGTTCGCCCCGGTTGCCTTCGAATCAATGACAGGAAACTGAAGCACAGACATGGCAATCGCCTCCATTCTTAAAAGTAATACCCCGACAAGCGGGATATTACAGGATAACGGATAGGGCTGTAAATTGCAATAGGCTTTGGCAATTTGTAATAAAGATGTAAAAGGAGGCCGTGCCAGTGCTCCAACCCAAGTACTATACCAGATTGCAGAAGTTTTCTTTGTTAAACTGCCACTATATGTTCTTCGACACAGAGGAGTATCTGGCCGATGCTTTGTTCATCCGACATCAGGTCACGGTGAACTTCCAATGTGAGTATGCCGCCCCAGACGGTTCCTACCTGGCTGTCTTTTGTTCTGTAAGAAAGAAAGACGAGGATGAATTTCTGGAGGCCCTGCGTGAACTGCCCGACAAGATGCTTCTCTTTGGCCATACCGACTACCTCCAGGTCAGTACTGCCGTTTTTGATAAACTCAGAGAAGGAAGAAAAGGGTGGGAACCACTAAGTGAGGAAGGTGAACGCAAGCTCTTTCTGCATCGTTACCCCTTCCTCCGGGTCAATGACTCCGAAGCATCACATTTGGATGAGCTACCCGAAGGGTGGAGACGAGCCTTTGGCATGGAGCTCTGCAGGGAAATCAAACAGGCACTGAAAAGGGCCAATGCGCTTGATGAGTACACGGTGCTGCAGACAAAGGAGAAGTTTGGCGCTCTCTGCTGGTATGACTCTGGGGCACCGGATGAGGTATCAGAAATCATTGAAAAATACACGGAGATCAGCAAAAGAGTCTGTGTATCCTGTGGCAAACCGGCCACTAGGATTACTACTGGATGGATCTGCCCGTTCTGTGATGAGTGCCTTGACACAGGTCCCGAGGAAGCCAGAAGGCCATCTATGCCAATCGAGAAGTACTATAAAACAGAAACCAAAGACGAAGGGAGGAAGACCTGTGAAGCAACTGGTGCCAGTGAGGAAGCAAAGCAAGAAAGCTCAGCGTAGCTTCTTTGCCCAAAAGCGCGGCTCCTGGATGGGGCTCAATCCAGTCACACGCACTGTGCAGAGCAGGAAAGCGTATGACCGAAACCGAGTTAAGCAGGCAGATCGCCGCACTCCCGAAGAATCAGGTTGACCGGCAACAGCAGAGAACCAAACGCAGTCAGCGAAAATACCAGGGACAGCAAAAGGATGACCGATTGCTCTCCCTGGTAAGGCTTCCCGGATATTTCCCGTATAGAGGATACTTGACCTGCGACGTTAGCACAAAGAGCCTGTTACATACTGGCGTCTACATCAAATACCCAAAATCTAGCAACCGGCAAAGACACCTCAAGCGCCAGTCGGCAAAGAGAGTTCGAAAGAATCCGCTTCATGGAAAGGGGAATCAGTATCGCAAGGTCTTTGATTACAAATGGGAGCTAGATTGAACCGGAGGAATAAACATGGATATACCAGAGGAATTTGTACTCGTTACAATCTTCGATCCCGGCCTCCCCTCGTTCGTCAGCGGCGAGGTTGAGTACCTGGGATCCAAGGCTGTGGCGGGAAGGGTCAACGAGGGTGGAATCCGTGTCCCGAAAAGGCTCGTCTTCAAAGGAAAGAGAGAACAAGTACACCGTCATTGGCAGCACAGCCATGAGAACTGCTGGGGCGTCCCTTATAAGCTTAAAGCAAGCTTGATGAGAGTGGAATGTTACTATTTTAAGCTCGAACGGGAATACGTTCGGGCCATTCAGTTTAACTTCCACGGGCTCAAATATCTCAGTGATGCATCAAAGCAATGGGAACCCATCAACGCAGAAGATTGCTGGGGAAACGATGGCGTTCTGGCTGGGGATGAACCCGGCGACATCTACAATGCATTGCTGATGATAGATCGGCGCTTCAAAATGCTTGCAGACGTCAAAGCAGATATGGCAGACCCCCAACCATTCGACTACAAGCAATTCTTTAACGAGGTGTTCGCTGATGGATGAGAAACGAGTATCTAAGCATCCTGCCTTTTTGTCAAAAAAGAGCTGTAGGGACTGAAAATCAGTTCCTACAGCCCTTTGCCATTCCTCCAACAGCCGTCATTTCATCTGTTTTTCTGAAATTTGATACAGATATCCCGACCTTCGATACAGGGGGAGCTGTCTGATACCAGACAATAAAGATAGAAGAGTCCCATTGAAATAACAACCGTTCCGCAAATCATCGCAGTCTGAGTATCTGTGCAGTTAGCGAGAGAGGTAAGAACGCTACTAGGTATCTTTGCTGGGGCTTTACTCATCTTCGGAACCCTCCGCACATTTCACTTCGATATGCTCATCGTTGAAAGCTCCGACAGGATATTCACAAATATGTCCGGAGACAATCATTTCCCTTCCGCAGGAAGTGCATTCGTGGGAGAATGAGAACTCATACATGATCTCCTCACCCATTTGCCGCTCATAGGTGCTAGTCTCGCACTCATCGGTCATGTCCACAACAGTTTTCGCCTTGCAGTAGGGGCAGACCACTATGCGTTTTAAGCTGATATGGTCATGTTCATCGAAGTAGAAAATCTGATCCACCGGGGTGTTAAGCGCATGAGATATGTCCAGCGCGAGTTTGAGCGAGGGATTGTATTTCCCGTTCTCCAGATTGCCGATGGTCTCACGCCGCACATCGACCAGGGCAGCAAGGTCGGCTTGCTGCAACCCCTTCTCTTTACGCAGCTCGTGGAGCCTGGTGTGTAGTGGAGACATCTTAGCTCCCCCTTTCCATCTTGAAGAAGACAGATCCTGCCGTTAACTCGCCAACCCCGACAATTAGGCAGTAACTCTGGCTGAAGTCGAGTTTAACCACTAGAGAATTCACAACAAGCAGTACCGCCGTGGTAGCCATGATTGCAATAAACCCAATCGAGAGGGCCATGCGCAGATGATCTCCCGCCATTTCATCAAACGAGTCACGCTTTGGTAACAACGAGATTGTCGTGGCGATGATGGACAGCCCGAGCAAAATATACTCCAGAACTCCCTCACGTGCCGCCAGGTTGGTGATACGAAGTATGCCAAGCAGAGTCCATAACAGCCCAACTCCCGCATACATAATCGTTATCCCCATGGTTACAGATAGCTTTTTCATAGATGTTCTCCTTTCGACTGTGGTGCATTTCGCTCCTATGTGCGAAATATACCACAAGAAAGAGTGGGTGTCAAGAAAAATGTGCGAAATATCTCTCGCAAATTTCCCTGCGGCTTTTTGTTGACTTTGGTGAATAGCTTTCGGGAAAGAGTTGTGCCATTGTGTTGGAAGCCGACAAGGACGGCAAATCCAAAACAGGAGGAAAAAGCACAATGACAACCGAAAGAGCACAGGAGTTGCAGACAGCCATCACCAAAGAGGCCCTTGCCTTGATGGTCATCCACGGGGACTATGTCTGCACCGCAGCCGAAGCAGATGACATCCACGTCTCGCACTTTGAGAAAGTGATAAAGCTCATAGGTGAGGCGTGGGGGCTTCCCGAGGGGGTGACCACAGCGAACCTGTCCATGCTTGACCAGGAACGGGAAGTGGTTCGCAAGCTCGGTGTCGGGGAAGATGTGGAACACATCATGCCGGAGAACGAACTCCCCATGAATGCAACCGGGATGGAAACCTTAGACAACGTCTGGGGTCTCTTTGAGACTGCTGTCACTGTGGATGACCGGGAGCAGCGCACAGTACTCCTCAATCTGGCCCAGGAACTGGCTGAGTGCCAGAACTTGTTGGACTGGATTGAGAAAAGTCCTGCCGAAAAGGACCTTCCGGAGATTGCGGTGAGCTGAAAAAGGCAATCACAAGGGGCTCCTCAACTGTGAGGAGTCCCTGCCTTTGATAAGCTAAGAATCGCCTCGATTGACAGACAATCAAATTTAGGATACTATTAACGCATAGAAAGGGGAATGGAAATGCAAAGAGCGTGGATATATGGGCGAGACAGTTTGAGTGAAGAATCTCTTGTATCGCAGATAGAGAACCTCAAGCGATTTGCAGAGACCAAGCAAATGAAGGTTGTAGGAACAAGCTCTGAAATTTGCCTGGGTCATGGCATTGATCGTGACGGCCTCAACGAAGCCATCCAAATGGTCAAGGATGGAAGAGCTGATAAGCTTCTCATTTGTACGCTCGACCGGATTTCTGATGACGCAGGTGAAATAAAGAAATTTGCCGGACAAATTGAGGATCTCGATGCTGTAACCTTCGCAAGAGAGAAGGACTCCCAAGCGTGGGGGGATATAAAAGATGTCCTCCGAGGAGGAAGCCCGCTACAGTCGGAAATTGGAATGATTTTTAGTATGCTTAGCATGTAAAACGGAAGTTTCTCCTAAGACCCTAAAAATGAACTGTTTGCAAGGTGACAGAGGGGGCGGTGACTGTGGACGATTGTTCTGCATTTGACAGGATGAAAAGGAATGCAGGTTCGGTCATGGAAGCGTTGTGTGAGTCGTTGCGTGATTCTGTTTTAGAGGATCAAGATGCTCTGGCATTGAAGACTGCCAACGAAGAGCGTGAGTACTGTACCATATGTGCTGCCGCGGCGATGATTGAAGCAAAAGTTCCTGACAGCCGGATCGGAGAACTCCTGACCAAGTACTTTCGACTTGATGACAAAGAGGTTGCCCACGCCTTAGGCAAGGGGCATCTTATGGCAGAAAGAAAGAGGTCTAAGAAGACGGCTAAACCCAAGCGATAGCAGAGGGCCGACCTGAAGGCTGTTTGCAGTCCGTTTTATCGTACCGTTTTTGGCAACGCTTTTTGAAACCCTTGCAGTGCAAGGCGTCCAGGACAACTCATCTATATCGTTCGCCAATTACAAATCGCCGTGAGCGGGATTTCGCTTGCGGCGATTTCTTTTGCACCTGTCCTGCCAGCCGTAAGTAGAACTTATGTTCTATTCGCAGGATTATAGTAACACAAACAGCGCCCCGGCGCAATACAACTAAGAAAAAAGTCCCCGGAAAATTTCCGGGGACTGTCCTTTTGTGGGGACAATCAAAATGGATTATTTTTATTTAGACAATCATCTAATTATCTCTTGACATACCTCCCCTTTTCTGCTATCATTTAGATGAATTTCTAAATAAGGAGGTTTTCCATGGCCTTTCAAAAAACCTTTAAAGCCCTCTCCGACCCCACCCGGCGGGCTATTTTAGACCTTCTCAAGAACGGGGCCAGGACTGCCGGGGAGATCGGCGCTCCCTTTGACATGACGGGGGCCACTGTATCCCACCACCTTTCCATTTTGAAGGAAGCAGGACTTATCAGTGACCAGCGGCGGGGGAAATATATTTATTATGAACTGAACCTGTCCGTGCTGGACGAAATCACCGGCTGGATCGCCGGGTTGAAAGGAGACGCCTGATATGAAAAACAAAAAGGCTATCACTCTGATGTGGGTCTTTTCCCTACTCCCCTTTGTGCTGGTGGCGGTTGCCTGGCCCTATCTGCCCGAAAAAGTCCCCACCCACTGGGGAATGAGCGGACGGGTGGATGGGTACGGCTCCCCTGCTACGCTGTGGCTGTTGTGCGCCATTAACCTTCCCCTGTCCCTGGGGATGCAATTCCTGCCCCGGCTGGACCCTAAAAAAGAAAATTACGAGAAATTCCAACCCTATTATGACTTTTTTGGCCCTCTGGTTCCCCTCATCCTGCTGGTATGCATTGCCATCACCCTCTCCGAGAGTCTTTGGCCTGGACGGATCAATGTGGGGCGGGCCATCGGGCTGATGATTGGAATTTTGTTTGTCATCCTCGGCAACCTGATGGGTAAAATCAAGAGCAACTGGTTCATGGGCGTCCGCACCCCCTGGGCCCTCAGCGACCCCGATGTGTGGAACAAGACCCAGCGGCTGGGGGGCTGGATTTTCTTTCTGTCTGGCTTTTCCGCTGCGATCCTGTCCCTGCTGGCCCCGGCGGAGGTCTTTTTCGCGGTTTTCTTCACCATCCTTGTGGGGGGTATTATCCTTACCTACTATATGAGCTGGAAATGGTTCCGGGACAAACAGCAATCATAAAAAACTCCCTTTTCCCTTTCGTGTTGCTGAATGCTTATTTTTGAAATGTTTCGTCAAAACAGTCAAGCGTCAGTTACCCTTAATGGTTCTCTGCCCGATAAACTGGAATTTACCTTCCCTGCTTATCTTTCGGGCGAGCCAAATGAAAAGAAATACCTCCCATAAATCCCGATTTATTTAAAACAATATGCTAATATTCCCATACACTATCACTCTTATCATACCGATTATGATAAGATGTACAGGATAGTAAATGTAGAAAAACCATTTTAACCATGTGGCTTTTCCACGCTGGCCATTATATTGTTTCAACAATGGATAAACTAATATAACAAATATTTGAATTAGACCATATACCTTGTTTACAAAGAAAAACGACACAATTGCATACAGCAAAACCCAAACCATCATTCTGAATGTCTGCTTTTTTAAGTTTCCCCGGTTTCTATAAATATCTATAATTGCCAATACAGCAATGCAGCTCCAATCTGCGGGAAAGGTACTCCATATTAAAAGAAAAATAATAATATTCTTTAACCCATTATGTTTTGATTCAGTATCTTGAAGCCACAATACCAATACTGCTACAAATAGAGGGTACATTACGCTTGTCTGATTAAATATCCCTGTTTTGAATGGAACAAAGCTATTTCCAAACGCAAAGCAGTACGCAAAATGCGAGATAACAGCAAATATTCCTAATCTAAACAAGTATTTTTTTACATTATGTGTATAGTAATATCCCTCTGCAACAAAAAACCACATGATTGGCGCCGTTAGCCTTCCCAAAATATGTAACGCAATTGGTAAAGGCAGTGCCGGAAAAGCAGGATAAAATAAATCTGTGACATGGTCTACCGTCATAGCAAGGATAGCTATTATTTTTAAATGATTTGAATTTAATTTTTTCTCCATATAATCCTCACAAATTCTGATTTGCTGCTCCGATTATACAATAGCCGATGCTATATTTCCGTCTGATATTCGTAAAATCGCCGGCGTCCATATACAGCAACACAAAGGGTAAAAGGGAGCAAAAAGCCGACCCCGTAATTTTACGGGGCCGGTTTTCTTATTCCTTTCTTTTTAGATTTTCCACAATGCCGCAGAGAATCCCTCCGATCGGGAACACCACCCAACCGGGATGCCATTTGTTCCACACAAAGCCCACAAATAAATATATGGCGGTGGCGGTGAGCATGATGCCCCCACCCACATCGGGGCCCTTCCGGCCCACCCGTTCGGCTGAGTTTTCGTCATACTTATCGTACTGGATGCCCAGATAGACGATCCCGCCTACACACAGGGCCAGAAACAGGAAAAACACCGCCGAGGCGTAGCACAGCATGGTTTCATTCTCTCCCCAAAATGCCGCGGCTCCCACCAGCAGGGCTACATCCAGCAGTATGCCGCACACAGCGGCGGCCATACCGAAACGGAAAAGCTGCCGAAACCTCTCCCGCTCCTCCGGATAGGGACACAGGGGCGGTATGGGACAGGTTTTTTTGAAGTTCTCATCCTCCAATCCCCCAAACACAAAGAGGAACACCGCCCCGGCAACACAAAAAAGAAGGGGGATGGCAGGGAGCGCCGACTCATCTCCAAACAGCCCATAGACAGCCACCGTCAAAGCAACACCCAGCAGCACCACCCCCACTCCCAGGGCGATCATAAGAGAAAACTGGCTCATGTGCCGGGAGTAGGCGTCCCATATGTAATAAGGCTCCTCCCAAGCGGGCTCTGCCACAGCCGGAGCTGCCTCCTCCGCCAGCTTCTCCCGCATGAGCTGATCCAACGTGCAGCCCAACAGGTCGGCCAGGGTCAGCAGGGTGGCGGCTTCAGGCAGGGCCTGACCGCTCTCCCATTTGCCCACCGCCTGCCGGGACACCCCCAGAACTTCAGCCAGGGATTCCTGGGTATATCCCGCCCTCCGGCGAAGAATGGACAGATTTTGAGGAAAATCAGTCATTTTTACGGATACCTCCTTTTCTGTCCTCATTCTGCCGCAGCGGTGGGAAAAACGCTACCAACCTGGGGTGGGAATTGGAACAATTTTAGGGCAACCTCAAGTTGCGCCCCTTGATTTTTCAAGGGTTTGAAGGAAAAGCATCCCAGGCTAAGTTGCAGCCCTCCACCGGGTCCCGAAGGGCGGGAAAATCATAGCACTGCTCCCGGTCAAAGGAGACCTGCCGCCAGTCCTCCCACTCCCGGAAATAGACCGAACCGTCCGGGTCCACCCCCACTCCCTCCAAAAAGCCAAAGAAATAAGCGTATACCGTGCCGTCCTGCACCTGAAGCACAGCGTAGAAGGAAGGCGTATTCTCCCCCTCCCTTCCCTTCAGACGGAGTACACAGTCTGTCTGCCCGTCCCCATTGGCATCGGCCCAGGCGGTGGAAATAATGGTTAGGGGGCTGTACGGATAGGCCCGCTCCAGGTATTCCTCCAAATCCACCCGGCCCACGCCGCCGTAAAAGCTGTCTCCGGAGCAGCCATTGACCTCTCCGTTTTCCCTCAGCACCCTTTCCATGACCTGCCGGACCTCCGCCTCCTCCAAAGGCGATGGAGCCAACCGGGGCAGGGCTCCATAGTCGTAGATCGGCAAGGTGAGGGCCGGAGAGCCGCTTTCCTCTCTCTCCCGCCGGATACTGTACTCCGGCAGATACTCCGCCCCCTCCACCAGTTGGGCCGGGTCGGTATACCATTCCTGCCCGGTCTCGTTGATATTCTCCTCCTGAAACCACTCTACAAAGACCAGCTCATTATTCTCGATTGTATATTTTCCCATGGCGGCCTGGCCCATGTGCCCCTGCTGCTGGATCAGGGCGTTTTCCCCCGGCCAGGAATAAAGGCTGGAGTGGCCCGAACCAAAGTCCCCCAGCTCCACCACCGCCCCTTCCTGAATGGTATAACAGACGGTGTGATAGCCCGCCTCCCCCAGACCGTGGCGGATAAACAGCTCGGGAACCCCGTCCTTGTCCACGTCATAGAGGCTGTAACTGTCGCTGACGTCGTTAGCGGCAGACCACTTTTCCGGCTGGGTGGTAATATCCGTCTCCGTGGCAGTCTTTGCCCAGTCCATCAGGGGAGCCTCCGCCGCCACGGTCTCCGTCAGAAAGGCAGCGTAGGCCGTCTGCCAGGGAGCGTAGTCGCCGGGAGGGACCTCTCCCTCTGCTGCCGGGGTGGCTACCGGCTCCGGAGAGGGCGTTGGCACGGGGGATTGTACCGTAGGCGCAGGGGCGGGCACAGGCCGCTCCCCCTCAGGATTACAAGCGGTCAGGCTCAGGGCCGCAGCCCCTGCCAACAAATAAAAAATGGGACGGCGTTTCATAGAGTTCACTCCTTCTCCTCTATGATAGCCTTCCCATTTTTCAAAAGCAATGACATCCTGGTGACGATTTGGTTACGATTCGGTATCCCTTTTTACTTGGGCTTTATCATGGTAAGGCCGATACGTCCCTTGTCCTCGTCCACATTGAGGACCCAGACCGTTACCACATCCCCTACGCTTAAGACCTCGCCGGGGTGCTTAATGTATTTTTCGCTGATCTGGCTGATGTGGACCAGCCCGTCCTGGTGAACGCCGATGTCCACAAAGGCTCCAAAGTCGATGACGTTCCGCACCGTGCCTGTCAGCTCCATCCCCGGCTTCAAATCCTTCATATCCATTACGTCGGTACGGAGCAGGGGCGCGGGCAGCTCATCCCGGGGGTCCCGGCCGGGCTTTGCCAGCTCCTTCACCACGTCCCGGAGGGTGGGAAGGCCCACACCGATCCTCTGGGCCATCTTCTCCTCGCCGTATAGCCTCACCTTGGCCTCCAGCAGCACGATTTCCCCCGCCGCCGCGTCCTCCACCGTGTAGCCGCAGGTCTCCAAAAGGGCGGTGGCGGCAGCGTAGCTCTCCGGATGGACCCCGGTGCGGTCCAGGGGATTTTTGCTCTCGGGCACCCGGAGAAACCCGGCACATTGCTGAAAGGCCTTTGGCCCCAGCTTGGGCACCTTCAAAAGCTGCTTCCGGGCGGTAAAGGCCCCGTTCTCCTCCCGGTAGGTAACAATATTCCGGGCGGTGGCGGCGGTAAGGCCCGCCACGTGGGTCAGCAGGGATGCCGAGGCGGTGTTCAGGTCCGCCCCCACCGCGTTGACGCAGTCCTCCACCACGCCGGAGAGGGTCTCATCCAGCCGGGCCTGGGGCATATCGTGCTGGTACTGGCCCACCCCAATGGCTTTGGGATCAATTTTCACCAGCTCCGCCAGGGGGTCCTGGAGCCGCCGAGCAATGGACACCGCCGAGCGGAGGTTCACATCATACTGGGGGAACTCCTCTGCCGCCAGCTTGGAGGCGGAATAGACGCTGGCCCCCGCCTCGCTGACCACCATGTAGCTGACCCCGGAGCCCACTACCTTCAAAAGCTCGGCGGTCATGATCTCGGTTTCTTTGGAGGCGGTGCCGTTACCGATGGCGATAACCTCCACGGCGTGCTTCCGGATCAGCCCCGCAAGCTCCGTGATGGCCTCCTGCTTCCGGGCCTCGGAAAAGGTGGGATAGACCACGGCGGTATCCAGCACCTTGCCCGTAGGGTCCACCACCGCCACCTTACAGCCGTTGCGATAGCCGGGGTCCAGTCCCATAGCCACCTTTCCCTTCACCGGGGGCTGCATCAGCAGGGGCTTCAAATTGTCCCCAAACATTTTGATGGCCCCCTCGTCGGCCCGCTCCGTAAGGGTATTCCGAATCTCCCGCTCCAGAGAGGGGTAAAGGAGCCGGTCATAGGCATCCTCCGCGGCGGCGCGGACAAATTCCGTGGCCGCCGACCCCGGCCGCACCACTATCTGATAGAGAAGCGGCAGGGTCTGCTCCCTGTCGGTAAGGATACTGACGTTTAAAAATTCCTCCCGCTCCCCCCGGTTTACCGCCAATATCTGGTGGCCCTGGAGCCGCACCACCGGCTGTTGGAAGTCGTAGTAGAGCCGGTACACGCTGTCCTCCTCTTTGGTTGCCGCCGAGGCTAGCACGCTGTGGCGGAGCATATACTCCCGCAGCAGCTTCCGCACCTCCGCGTCATCGGAGATCATCTCCGCAATGATGTCGTTGGCCCCCTGGAGGGCGTCTGCGGCGGTTTCCACTCCCAAATCAGGATCAATATAATCCTCCGCCAAGGTCTCCGGCAGCCGGCAGTCCGCCTCCTGGGCAAACAGAGCCTCTGCCAGCGGTTCCAGCCCCTTTTCCCGTGCCACGGTGGCCCGGGTGCGGCGCTTCTGCTTGTAAGGCCGATACAGATCCTCCACCTCCGCCAAGGTCCCGGCAGCGTCGATGGCGGCGGCAAGCTCCTCCGTCAGCTTGCCCTGCTCTCCAATTGCGTTCTTGACCTCCTCCCGGCGCTTGTCCAGGTTGCGAAGGTAATTCAAACGGTCAAACAGGTCACGGAGCACCGTGTCGTCCATGGCTCCGTGCATCTCCTTGCGGTAGCGGGCAATAAAGGGAATGGTGTTGCCCTCGTCCAAAAGGGCCACCACGTTGTCGACATACTGCTCCGGCTGGCCCAGCTCCGCCGCCAGAATATGGGTGATGTTGTCCATAAGGGGTCTCCTCGTCTGTGATTTTCGCGCGAGGGATATTATACTAAATTTTGGGCCCGGGAGCAAGAATCGTTAAAGTTAAAATTAAGCGGGCAGGCAAAAAAACAGCGGACGGGAATCCGTCCGCCGCTTCTTATTTTGTTTCCTCGTCCTTCTCCGGATCAGGCTCCAGCTTACTCACTCTGGCCCACTCCACCCGGCGGTCATTCAGCTCCTCCACCTGAATGTGAAGGCCCCCGGCCTCTACGGTGGGGTGGGTGCCGTCGGCAGGGATCACGTCCAGCTTGGCAAAGACCAGGCCGCCCAGGGTCTCGGCCTCCTCGTCGGCGGGAAACTCCATTGTCAACGCCTCCGCAATATCCTCCAGCGCAGCTCCGCCGGAAATTCGCCACAGGTTCTCTCCCAGAGGCACGATCTCCTGCTCGTCCTGGGGGTCGAACTCATCGTAGATATTACCCACCAGCTCCTCTATCAGATCCTCCATGGTGATGATGCCGCTGGTGCCGCCGTACTCGTCCACCACCACGGCAAAGTGGGTCTTGCGGCTCTGCATATCCCGGAACAGCACGTCCGAGCGGACGGTCTCCGGAACAAAATAGGCCTTCCGAAGCAGTTCCCGCAGGGGCTTGGGGTGCTCCTCCTGGGCGTTCAGAAGATATTCCCGGGTGTTCAGGATGCCGATGATGTCGTCGGTATCCTCCTCATAGACCGGGAACCGGGTCAGGCCCGAGGAGCGGATGGTTTCCATAACCTCCTCTGCCGGATCGTCCACCCAAAGCATTACCACATCGGTGCGGTGGATCATCACATCGGCGGCGGTGGAGTTATTGAACTCAAAGACATTTTCGATGAGCTCCTTCTCCTCTTTCTCAATGGCTCCCTTCTCCTCGCCCATGTCCACCATCTGGCGGATGTCCTCCTCGCTGGCCCGCTTATGGAGGGTCCGGAGCCGGATGACTAAATAGACGATGGCGGCGTTGGCAATCACCAAAAGAACAGCAAGAATGATAAGTAAGGGTATCGTGGGGTCGCCCACAGAAAATTCCTCCTTTTTTGTCTCACGGGGGATAGATGGAGATAGTATAGCATACTATGCGGAAAAATGCAAAAAAGTATAAATTGGGAGAAAATCCGCAGAACTGCCGCCCTCTATTTACTGTTCTTTTTCGCCGCGGCAATAAAGTCCCGGAACAGGGGGTGGGCCTTATTGGGCCGGCTCTTGAACTCCGGGTGAAACTGGACCCCTACGAACCAGGGGTGGCCGGAAAGCTCCACCGCCTCCACCAGCCGCCCATCGGGGCTGAGGCCCGCCAGCTTCAGGCCCGCGTTCTGAAGGGCCTGCCGGTAGTCGTTATTAAACTCGTAGCGGTGGCGGTGCCGCTCCTGAATCTCCTCTGCCCCATAGGCCGCCCGGAGGCGGACCCCCTCCGCCGTGATGCGGCAGGGGTAGGCACCCAGGCGCATGGTGCCGCCCTTGGCGGTAATTCCCCGCTGGTCGAGCATCAGGTCGATGACCGGAGCATCCGTATGGTCGCAAAGCTCGGTGGAGTGGGCGCCGGTCAGCCCCGCCAGATGGCGGGCGAACTCCACCACCGCCATCTGCATTCCCAGGCAGATGCCAAAGTAGGGGATTTTTTGCTCCCGGGCATAGCGGATGGCGGCAATCATGCCCTCCACGCCTCGCTCTCCAAAGCCGCCGGGGACCAAAATGCCGTCGCAGCCCCCCAGGACCTGGGCAGCGTTTTCCTCTGTGACCCGCTCGGAGTCCACCCAGTCGATGTCCACCATGACGTCGTTCTCAATGCCGCCGTGATGGAGGGCCTCCGCCACTGACAGGTAAGCGTCATGAAGCTGCATATACTTGCCCACCATGGCAATTTTTACATGGTTTTGGGCCGTTTTGGCCCGCTCCACTGTGGAGCGCCACCGGGCAAGGTCAGGTTCCCTATCCTCCAGGCCCAACCGCTTGCAGGCCACGCGGCCCAGTCCCTCGGTCTCCAGCATAAGGGGAACCTCATAGAGAATGGGAGCGGTCAGGTTGGGAATCACGTTCTCCGGGGGGATGTTGCAAAAGAGGGAAATCTTATGGCGCACATCTTCCGGAATATCGTAATCGGAACGGCACAAAATCACATCGGGCTGGATGCCCAGGCTGAGAAGCTCCTTGGCGGAGTGCTGGGTAGGCTTGCTTTTCAGCTCCCCTGTACCGGGGATGGCTACCACCAGGGACACGTGGAGGAACATACAGTTCTCCCGCCCCACCTCTACCGCTGCCTGGCGGATAGCCTCCAAAAAGGGCTGGGATTCAATATCGCCTACGGTGCCGCCAATCTCGGTGATAACCACGTCGGCCCCCGTTTCCTGTCCCGCCAGATAGATGCGCTTTTTAATTTCGTCGGTGATGTGGGGGATGACCTGGACCGTGCCTCCCAGGTAGTCCCCGCTCCGCTCCCGGTTCAGGACAGCCCAATAGACCTTGCCCGAGGTCACCGAGGAGTGGACGGTAAGGTTTTCGTCAATAAACCGCTCATAGTGGCCCAGGTCCAGATCGGTCTCGGCCCCGTCCTCGGTAACGAATACCTCGCCGTGCTGGAAGGGGCTCATGGTGCCGGGATCAATGTTCAGATAGGGGTCGAATTTCTGGATGGTGACCTTATAGCCCCTGGCCTTCAGGAGCCGGCCCAGGGAGGCGGCGGCAATGCCCTTGCCTAAGCCCGATACCACGCCGCCAGTGACGAAAATGTACTTGACTGCCATAACATTCCCTCCTGTCCGACCCCGTTGCCGGATTTTCTGCGTATTTCCCCGGCCCCTTCGCCGGGATTTTCTAAGGTTTCATTTTACTCGCCTCATTTTTCCCTGTCAACGGCTTACGGAGAAAAATTTGACGGCGTTTTCCCCCTGTACTATAATAAAAAAGCAAGGAGGCGAAACGCATGAAGGAGATGAAAAAGGCCCTGCTTCTGGGCACCTGCATGGCCCTCTTACTGGCCTGCCTGTCCGTACTCCAGGCCGCCGGTAAGGAGCGGGAGCTTTCCGGGACAGTGACGTCGGTGGTCCATAACGAGGCCGGAGAGCCTGTGGCTGTCATTCTCCAACCGGAAAAGGGTAAGGCGGTGGGAGTGGTTTTCACCCAGGATGCGGTGTTCTCCGCCCCGGAGGAGTGGGCCGTCCGGGACATTCTCCAGCCGGGGGCCAAGGTCGCCGCCCTCTGCAAGCCCTCCCGTCAGTCCTACCCGGAGGAGGGCGGTCCCAAAAATGCCTATACATCCAGATGGTTAACCTTTCAGGAATTTTCCCTGGGTGAAACCGTAACTCTATTCGACGGCGCCAAGGCGGAGCTTTTCTGGTTTGGCTACGGCTCCACCCTCTACCGCTTGGAGGATGGGACCGAGCTGCTGCTGGAAAGGGAACCCATGGGGCCTGAAAACGTCCATGCGGCCGGACAGGAGGACCTTGATCTTCTCAGCGAAACGGCCCAAGCCGCCGTGCTGGCCTACTACGAGGACCAGGGGCTTCTCTACGACGTGGGCCGGGAATTGGAGCGGGCTTACCAGGACTATCTGGCCTCGGGTGATTCCTTCCAGAGCAGGCGGTACCTCTCTCAAAGTATTTCTCTTGCCGGTTCCAATGATACCCTGCTCTATTTTTGCACCGAGGTCACTACCCCCCTGGATGGACAGCTCTCCCACACCACTAAAATCTGCGCCGCCTTTGACCGGAAAACGGGCCGTCACATCCCGGCGGCAGAGCTGTTCACCCAGCCCGAGGCGGAGGTCCGGCAGGCCCTGGCACAGCTGATGACAACCCAATGCGACGACCCGGAAATGCGGGCCCAAGCCGCCGCCCTGGACCTCCAGGCCCTCCTGTTCCTCCCCCGGGAAATCCAGCTCACCTACTCCACCCCTAAGGAAAACTGGGTCTTTGGGTTTGAGTACGACGAGCTTCAGGACTATCTCCAGCCTTGGGCTGTTCCGGAGAATACGGCTTCCTCCTCGTCCTGACTGCAGGCTTCCGGCTGAAAAGCAAAAAAGAACGGCTGACCCAGGTCAGCCGTTCTTTTCTCATCTGTGGTACAGCTTTTTCGTTTCATACTTCGGCTCACAGGTGACCTGCAAGCCCAGCTTTTTGTATATTCTCATATCCACAGAGGACAGCAGCACCGAAATATGGGCCTGGCAGTTCCGAAGCAGGGCCAACTGGTCCATGGCCTTATCCGCCAGGGGATTACCGATGGCGCTGGAGGCCAGGGCGATCAGCACCTCATCGGTGTGGAGCCGGGGATTCTTGCTGCCCAGGTGCTCCACCTTTAAATGCTGAATAGGCATGATGGCCTCGGGGGAAATCAGGTCCAGGTCTCTTGGAATCCCAGCCAGCGCCTTCAGCGCGTTGAGGACCACTCCGGCGGCGGGACCCATCAGGTTTGTGGTCTTGCCCGTCACAACCCGTCCGTCGGGAAGCTCAATGGCGGCGGCGGGACCGCCGGTGGTTTCAGCCACCACAAGGGCCTCTCCCACCACGGGGCGGATGGAGGGAGTTACCTCGGCCTGCTTCATCAACAGCTTCAGCTTGTAGATGATCTCATCACTGCCCTTGCCCCTCCGCCTGTCGCACATGGCGTCATAGTACCGCCGCAAAATCTCCTGCCGGGAGGCGTCGCAAACCACCTCGTCGTCCACAATGCAGCTTCCGATCATGTTGACCCCCATATCGGTGGGGGACTTGTAGGGGCTTTCCCCCATGATCCGTTCAAAAATGGCGGACAGGACGGGAAACACCTCCACATCCCGGTTGTAATTCACCGTGGTCTCGCCATAGGCCGCCAGGTGAAAGGGGTCTATCATGTTCACATCGTTGAGGTCGGCGGTAGCCGCCTCATAGGCCCGGTTCACCGGATGGTCCAGGGGCAGGTTCCAGATGGGGAAGGTCTCAAATTTGGCATAGCCCGCCTGGACTCCCCGCTTATACTCATGGTAGAGCTGGGACAGGCACACCGCCATCTTGCCGCTGCCGGGACCGGGAGCGGTGACCACCACCAGGGGATGGCTGGTTTCAATGTACTGGTTTTTCCCGTAGCCCTCGTCAGAGACGATCAGGGGCACGTTATGGGGGTAACCCTCGATGGGATAGTGGCGGTAGACCTTTACCCCCAGGTCCTCCAACCGCTTCTGGAAGGCCTTGGCGGCCCCCTGGTGGTTATACTGGGTGATGACCACGCTGCCTACATACAGACCCATACCCCGGAAGGCGTCAATGAGCCGCAGCACATCCACATCATAAGTAATACCCAGGTCACCCCGGACCTTGTTCTTCTCAATGTCGGAGGCGCAGATGGCAATGACGATCTCCGCCTGGTCGCTGAGCTGGGTCAGCATCCGTATCTTGCTGTCCGGCTCAAAGCCGGGGAGTACCCTGGCAGCATGATGGTCGTCAAAGAGCTTTCCGCCAAATTCCAGGTACAGCTTTCCCCCGAACTGGCCGATCCGCTCCTTGATGTGACGGGATTGGGTCTCTATGTATTTCTCGTTATCAAAGCCAATCCGTCCCATGCCGCCCCGCCCCATTTCTTCTGTTTGTTTTTATTCGGCGTTGTAGTCAATGATGAGCCAGTCCAAGTTGTTGAAATCCTCGTTGCTGATGAACAGGGACTCATCCTCGGACTGCTGAACCTGGATGACGATGTTCTTCTCGTCCTGGTAGCCGATGTTGGGGATTTGGGCTTCCAGCAGGTCCAACAGGGTGTCGTAGTACTCCTTGGCAAAGGTATCGGTGTACCAGGCAGCAAACTCGTCGTCGGACATGGACTCGGTATCCACCGCGTCAAACTTGGCCCAGAAAGGCTCAAAGGCAGCGTCAAAATTGTCGTCCACCAGCTTGATGATGTCCAAGGGCTTCACGTTCACCTTCACGGCAAAGGTGCCGTCATCCTGCTTGCTGGAAGACGCGATGGTGTAGTCGGCCTTGGCATAGACCTCCTTATAAAGGTCCCGGGACCGCTTGGCCTGCATCTCGCTGGGCTCCAGACTGGCGGTGGTATCCTCCATGTCGGGCACGCCATAGATGTCCATGAAGTAGGCGGCCTCATACTCAACTTTGGCGTCATACTGGGCCTTGGCGTCATCGGTGGTCACGTTGCTGTAAAAATCTACAAAGCCGTCAAATTTTCCTTTGTAGGTGGAGTCCATCTCTACCTGAACACAGGTGGAGGCATCCTCCGTAGTGAGGCCCTTACCGCCGCAGGCGCTCAGGGAGAGGCTCAGGACACCAGCCAGGACTAGAGCGGTAACGCGATTGTTTTTTGTTTTCATATCAAATTCTCCTCGCTTCTCTTGATTATCCGGGCAGCTTTTTTCACCCGTCACATACCTATTTATTCTATCACTATTTCTTTGGGAAAGAAAGTCCTCTTTTGGATTTTTAAGATATTTTTTCCTTGCGAAAAATTCCGGGAACTTTTTCGTGGTTCCGCCGTCAAAGGTATCGTATCAATCAAAAAAAGGAGTTTGAACCCGATGAAAAAAATTTCTATCTCCGCCCTGGCCCTTACCGGGACTTTGATCCTTGCTTTGGCGGCATGCTCTCCCAAGGAACCGGAGGCCACCCCCACCCCTGAGGCCACCGTTACCCCAAATATAGTGGAGAGCGTAGCCCCTACCGCCACTCCAGAAGCGGATACTCCAGAACCCTCCGAGTCCGCCAGCGTCGTTACCCCGCCCGCCGAAACCGACGCGGTGGTAAAGCCCTTGGAGTCCCAGAAGCCCGTCCAAAGCCAGCCCGTTAATCCTCCTGCTCCCACGGAGGAGCCCAGCCAGGCCCCCACCGAAGGCTCTAAGGTTCAGGCCGTATGGGATGCCATCGCCACCCGGGAGCTGCCCTACTTTATGGACTTGGACGACGACATTCTCTCCCAGCTCTATGGCATTGACGCCGCCGACCTGGTGGAATACATCGGCAAAATGCCCTTTATGAACACCCAGGCCACGGAATTTTTTATTGCCCAGGTCCAGCCGGATAAGATGGACACGGTAAAGGCCGCCCTGGAAAAGCGTCAGGCCGACCTCATTGAGCAGTGGAAGCAGTACCTTCCCGACCAGCTTGAGCTGGTGCAGAACTACCAGCTCGTGACCAACGGGGATTACATCCTGTTTGCCATTGCCGACTGCGCCGGGGACGCCGTCACTGAATTTAACACCTATACAAAATGAGAATAATCGGGTAAAATAGAGGGGCCGCTGGAAACGGCGGCTCCTTTTCCTGTCCCCCCATTATTTCCGAAGGGAGGCCAAGCCTTGGTCTTTTCCAGCGTTCTCTTTCTCTTTCAATACCTGCCCCTGACTCTTTTGGCCTATTACCTGACTCCCCTGCGCTGGCGGAACCTGACCCTTCTGGTTTTGAACCTGCTGTTTTATGGCTGGGGGGAGCCGGTGTATATCGTCATCATGTTTGCCTCCACCGCCATCGACTACACCCACGGACTTCTGGTGGACCGGTGCAAGAAAAAAGGCAATGACAAGGGGGCCCGGCTGGCGGTCTGCTCCTCGGTATTTTTCAACCTGGCTTTGCTGTTTTTCTTTAAATACTGGGATTTTATAGCGGGAAGCCTGGCCTCCGTGGGACTGAATGTGATGCCCCGGCTGGGTTTGACACTGCCCATCGGTATCTCCTTCTACACCTTCCAGACCATGAGCTACACCATCGACGTGTACCGTGGGGACGCCAAGGCCCAGAAATCCATCCTGAATTTTGGTACTTTCGTTACCCTGTTCCCTCAATTGATCGCCGGGCCCATTATTAAGTATAAAGACCTGGGAGATCAAATCGACCAGCGGAGCTATCCTGTGGAGCGGTTTGCCTCCGGAGTGCAGGTCTTTGTGGTGGGTTTAGCCAAAAAGGTACTGCTGGCCAATAACCTGGGGATGCTGTGGGACGCCTACAAGGCCCTTCCGGTATCCCAGCTCACCACCGCCGGGGCTTGGCTTGGCATTCTGGCCTTCTCCTTTCAGCTCTATTTTGATTTTTCCGGTTACTCAGACATGGCGGTGGGCCTGGGACGGATGCTGGGCTTTGAGTTCGGCAGGAACTTTGACTATCCCTATATCTCCCGCTCACTGACCGAGTTCTGGCGGCGGTGGCATATTTCCCTCGGCTCCTGGTTCCGGGAATACCTCTATATTCCCCTGGGAGGCAACCGGGTCAGTAAACCCCGGCTTCTTTTTAACCTGATGGTGGTCTGGGCCGCCACGGGTATCTGGCATGGGGCAAGCTGGAATTTTCTGCTGTGGGGCCTTTACTACGGACTCTTGCTGGTGGTGGAAAAGTTCTTCCTGAACCGCTGGTTGGAGCGCTGGCCGGGCTGGCTGCAGCATGTTTACGCCCTCTTTTTTATTGCCGTGGGCTGGGCTCTCTTTGCGGTAGAAGATTTCTCCCACTTGGGGCCCTACCTGGGAGCTATGTTTGGCTTTGCTGGAGGGGGGCTTACCGATGGAGCCTTCTTCTATTATCTGCGCTCCTACCTTCCCATGCTGGTCATTGCCGCCGTGTCCTCCACCCCCCTGGCGAAAAAGGCCTGGGACAAACTGGGGGAAAAGCCCCGGATGCTCCTGCTGCCCGTGCTGATTTTGGCGGGGCTTCTTATCTGTACCTGCTATCTGGTGGACGCTACCTATAATCCCTTCCTCTATTTCCGTTTTTAAGGAGGTTTTTTCATGTCAAAAAAATATTCCATTTTTCTCACCGCTCTCTTTTGCGCCTTTTTAGGCGTGGCGGTCACCGCCAACGCTCTCACTCCAGACAGAGAGTTTTCCGACATTGAGAACCGTGCCCTGGCCCAACGGCCCGCCCTCTCCTGGAAGACTGTCCGTACCGGGGCCTTCATGTCGGACTACGAGAGCTATATTACCGACCAGTTCCCCGCCCGGGACGGCTGGACTGCTGCCAAGGCCTATCTGGAAAAGGCGGTGGGCAAGCAGGAGAACAACGGGGTCTATTTCTGTGACGATTCCACCCTCATCACCCGGTTTGAGGAACCGGATCAAAAGCGGCTTGCCAATAACATTGGGTATGTGAACACGTTTGCCGATAAGGCGGGCGTGCCCGTCACTTTTGGCCTTATTCCCACCCAGGCCAGCGTGTGGGCGGACAAGCTGCCCCAGGGGGCTCCCAACTACGACCAGAAGCTGGTAATGCAGCAGGCGGCCCAGTCCGTTTCCCCCCGGTTCGTAGACCTGTCTGCCGCTCTCACCTCCCACAAGGATGAGCCCATTTTCTACCGTACCGACCACCACTGGACTTCCCTGGGGGCCTACTACGGCTATGTGGGGCTGGCGGAGGCTCTTGGCTATACCCCTGTGCCTCTGGAGCAGTATACCAAGACCACCGTCTCCACCGAATTTTACGGCACTGTGTTTTCCTCCTCCGGGGTCCGGTGGGTCAAACCCGATGAAATGGATACCTATGTGCCTGAGGATGGCATTACCGTCGTCTCTCACACCTATGACAGCAAGGGCAATCCTGTGGAGGAGCCGAGGCAGCTCTATGACAAGAGCTACCTTTCCAAAAAGGATAAGTACTCTATGTTCCTGGGCGGCCAGCAGTCCTTGGGGGTGGTAAAGACCGGGAACCCCGATAAGCCCAAGCTGCTCCTCATCCGGGACAGCTATTCCGATTCCCTGGTGCCCTTTTTGACGGCCCACTTTTCCGAAATCCACCTGATGGATTTCCGCTACTGCAAGCTCTCTCCCAGCCAGTATATTGCCGAAAACGGCATCAACCAGGCATTGGTCCTCTACTCGGTGCCCAACTTTGTCAGCGACGCGAATTTGCTGTGGATCGGAAGATAAAGTAAAATAAAAAAGAAGGCCCCCGGAATACATCCGGGAGCCTTCTTTTTTTACTCTGTCAGCCTTGGCTGTTTTCAATTATGATTTTTCCACTATTGCTGTCAAAATAGTAGTTATACAGAAAGACGACATTTGTTTTGTCACTCATGTCAAGTACGTTGGAATCAAGAAGATTTTCGGTGGAATAGAAGGATACCCCACCGCGCAGGTAAGCGTTACCACCTGCGACGCCGCTGCCGGACAACCAGTTTTCATACTCATCTGGATTCAAGGATAAGGTAAGACGCCCAGCAGAATCTAATGCCTTCCGTTCATGCGGGTCGCTCCAGTCATCGCGGTCAGGATATACGCTTTGAATCCAATCGACCCACGCTATTGCGTCACACTCCATAAACGTCCCGTCCGAGCCGGACAGCGTTTGAGGCACCGAGAAGGAAACGGTCCCCTTTGTCAAATCAAGGATTAACGGCTCTTCACTGGCCGGGCCAAAGCTGTTATCCATGGCTGCCGGCACGTTCCATTGCGGAACCTCGGAGCCTGCACAGATAACATGGAGAATTTTATCCTGTTCCCCACTCTTTTCCCAATCAAACTCCAGCACCGCACTCTTATCGGGCAGCTTTACCCACCCACTGGCCTCCAAATTCTTAATTCTGGGCGTCACAGTTATCGTACCACCATAAATCATACTGTCTACTATATAATCGTCAATATGATTATAGTAATCATCATGCTGCTCATTGACATATTCGAAATATACGTGCACCGTGCTATAAGGATCATCCGCAAAGATAATGTCGCCCTCTTTGGGAGGATAGTAGCCTTCATTACTATTCAAAGTATGCTCAGCAGTACCGATTACTGTACCGTCTAAACGGGTTATAACAGAACGCTCTTTCAGCGTGACCTCCATATCATAAATTACTTCGTACCTTCTGTCGCCATCATAAACAGAATGGATCGCAACGGATGGCTTCAAAGAAAACCCTTCATCCCGATACTCACGGTATTTCGTATCATCTATTCTGCTGTACCACTGATTATCAATAAATGTCCAGGATACGCCAGGGTCAGAAAGCTGTACCTTCGGAATCAGATTTGGGTCCAGATTTCCCGGCTTTACCTCCACCGGCCACTGGGGCGAGGTATACTCCCTCGCTTTTCCGTTCACCGTCACAGTCACCTTGTAAGTAAAGTACAGGGTCCCCTCAGCTTGGGTGTCGGTCGAGGTAATGGTATATTCTTTGCCTGTCGCCCCGCTGACAGCGGTTCCGATGTCTTCCTCGGAGGTGCTCTTATACCACTGATAGGTATAGGTGGCGGGGTCCGTCAGAAGATTATCCTGGAAAACCGCACTGATCTTGCTCTCCGAATTCATCATCATAAATTCAGGCCCGCTGGAGGTCAGCTTCTCTACTGCGTCATGGTCCTCGGTAGGAGCATACTTCAGCGTGACCACCCGCTTATCTCCGGCGGCGGTCACGGACTCCGGGGTATATGTCTTCCCCTCGCCATCCACCACCTTTACCGCCACGGAGGAAGCAAAAGTATATCCGCTGTTGGGGGTCAGGGTCACAATGGCCATATAGGCCTGATTAGCAGTAAAAGTATTAGAGTTCCACCGGTAGCTGGGAGCTGTTCCGTCGGCATTCTTCCACTCGGTCCCGGTTGTGTACCCCACTCCCAGCTCATCGGCAGTATCGGGGAGATTGCCAAAGGCAGGAGCCATCAGTTGAAGCTCCACCGTGGATACCGTAATTGGCGCGGTAGTACCGCCAGAGCTGCTGCCCCCGCCGCTGGAGCCGCTGCCACTGCTGGAACTTCCACCGCCGGAGCTACCGCCACTGGTGGAGATTTCCTTTCCAGTCGAGTCCACCGGCTTCTTCACGCCCTTGTCCACCGTCACCTTGGAGGGCTTCTTTCCGTCCAAAACCAGTCCGTCCGCCGCCGCCTGGGCCTTGCTGATCTTTCCGTTGTTGTTTACCCTGGCCGGGGCGTTGGTCACCAGCGTATCCACTGTTCCATCTACCGTTATGTTGGAGTCAGCCGCCTTTCCGCCCACGTCCAGCCGGCCCACGGTGCTGCCTGCCTCCACCGTTACGTCAGCGTTGGCTGCCGTCACCGAAAGAGAGTCTACCTTCCCGTCCCGAACGCGTACCGGAGCGTCGCAGGCCACCACTACTGTGCCTATGTTTCCTTCCAGCGTCACACCGCTTACGCCGTCGTTAACATACACCATGGGAATGGTCTCACCGCTCTCGTTCACCACACGAATCAGTCCCGTGGTAGTCTTGGTCACAATGATCCGTCCCTCCAAGCTGGTTCCCGCCTGGATATGGAACGAGTTGGCCCCGCAGCCGTGGAGGATCACGTCGCCCTTCACGGTTACGTTGTTCAGGATTACGTCTCCGTCGCCTACGCCCTCGGCTACGATCAGGTCCCCTGTAACTGTCAGGTCCTTCAGCGTCACATTCTTGGCGTTGACAATCAAATTCCCCTGGGCACTCTGGGTCCAGGTTCCGTCCTGGGTCACCACTCCCGCCGCCAGCTTATCCAGCATAGCCAGCGCCTGGGCGCGGGTCACCGCCTGTGTAGGCTCAAAGCGGCCCTTGTAGCCCTGGACCACACCTTTATCGGCAAGGGCTTTTACCGATCCCGCCGCCCAGGCGGCCACCTGGTCCCAGTCCTCAAAGCTTGCCGTACCGCCGGCTGCCTCAATTCCAAAGACCCGGCACAGCATCACCGCGGCCTCCTGCCGAGTCACAGGAGCGGTGGGACGCATCGTCCCATCCCCATATCCCGTCAGAATTCCCGCCGTGCTCAGCCGGGACAGGTCTTGGGCATACCATGCGTTCGAGGCTACATCGGTATACCGGACGCTTCCCTTGTCCTGATACCCCATGATCCGCTCCAGCAGCGTGGCCAACTCAGCTCTGGTCAACGCGTCGTCGGGACGAAAGGCCCCTGTCTGCTTATCACCGTTTGCTACGCCGTATTCCTGCCATTTTCCAATGGTCTCCTGAGCCCAGTGACCGGAGACATCAGGAAATTTTGCCGCTTCCGCTCCCTGTACGGGAACTGCCATGGAAAAAAACATTGCGCCACTGAGGAGAAGTGCTGCTATTCGTTTCATCTGTCCCTTTTCCTTTCCTTTTTACTCTAAATTTTCTCATTATATTTTTTTATGGTTATATTTTCATTATACCTCTTTTTCTGTTATTGGCAAGAGAAAACAATAAAATAATCCCTGTTTTATAAAAAAGTAGGGACAAATGGCTTGTCCCTACCCGGTAATCTTTTTTATTTTATCGTTTAGCGCCTCTATATCAGGGATTTCCACCGGGGTATCGTCTACCCCATACGCCTCCTTCACCGTCAGAATACGGCGGACACTCTCCTCCAGCCGTTCCCGGCTTAAGGTCCCGTCCTCCACAGCAAACAACAGGGCATGGTAGGCTGCCTTCACATTGTCCAGGCCGTGGCAGACCAAAGCCATATCGCACCCGGCCTCCACCGCCTTTACCGTCGCCTCCCCCATGCCGTAGCTATGGGTAATGGCCCCCATCGTCAGGTCGTCGGTAAAGACCAGCCCGTCGAAGCCCAGCTCCTCCCGGAGAAGTCCGTCCACCACCGCCGGAGACAGGGATGCGGGAAGGATGGGGTCCAGCTCCGTCATCAGGATGTGGGCCGCCATCAGGGCAGGAACGCCGCCCTCCACAGCCCGGCGGAAGGGAATCAACTCCAGTTCCTCCAGCTCCTCCACTCCCTTTTTTACCACGGGAAGGCCCAAATGAGAATCGGTTTCCGTGTCCCCGTGACCAGGAAAGTGCTTCCCCACCGGGATAATCCCGGCCTCCATCAGTCCAAGGGCACACTCCGTTCCCGCCTGGGCCGCCTCCTCCGCCCCGGTCCCAAAGGCCCGCTTTCCAATGACTGTATTCTTGGAATTTGACCACACATCCAGCACCGGGGCAAAATCCACGTTGAAGCCAAAGGCGGCGCACTCCGCACCCAGGACCCGGCCCAGGGCGGCCGGGTCCCCGCCCTTCTGAATAAAATCATAGGCCGAGGAAAGCTGCGCCACCTCAGGGGGCGTCCGGGACACCAGGCCCCCCTCCTGGTCTACACAGAGAAACAGGGGGAGATTCCCCGCCCCGGTATTCAGGGCCTTCAGCGCGTTTGTCAGCTTTGCCAGTTGGTCCCCGCTCGCCACATTTCGTCTAAAGAGGATAATTCCCCCCACGTGGAGGTTCTCTATGGCCTGCCTTGCATCCTCTCCCGGCGATTTTCCCTCTATCCCCGCCACCAATAGCTGGCCTGCCAGCTCCTCCACAGTCATTTCCGCGATCCGCTCCCCCATGGGGTCAAGACTGGGAACAGGCACCGGCGTGGGCGAGGAGGCAGTCTCTGCCTTGGGGGATGGGGTGGGGGTAGGCATGGTAGTTTTCTCTCCCCGGCACCCCCCGAAAATAAACACAAACAGTAATATAGGCAGTATAATATTCCTTTTTGTCATCTCCGCTTCCCCCGTTTTCCCCGCCTGGGCACATGCATGGCAGAGCGGGACCCCCGCTTTTTCCGCTCGTGGGAATGACCTTTCCCCCGGCTTGCAGGCAGGAATATTTCTTCCCGGCGTTCCCTGGCGGCAACCTCCTCCCGGCCCGGCAGGCGAAAATCTACCCGTCCGGTGGAGGGGTCCGCTGCCACGCAGATCACCGTCAGTTCCATGCCAAAGGTAAACTGGTTTCCCGTCCGCTCTCCAGTAAGGCTCATATGGAGGTCATCGTAGGCATAGCGGTCCTCCGGCAGAGTCTCTACGGGAATGAGGCCCTCTACTCCGTTGGGCAGGGCGGCGAACACTCCAAACCGGGTGACCCCGGACACCGCCGCCGGAAACTCCTCCCCGATATGTTCGCGCATATAGTCGGCAAAGTACAGCTTGTCAATGTCCCGCTCGGCACTTTGAGCCGCCAGCTCCCGCTGGGAGGATTGAACGGCGGCCTTTTCGCAGTCCTTGCCCAGCCTTTTTGCCGCTGTCCCTCCCTGCCTGCCGTCCAGCAGGGAATGAAGACACCGGTGGATCATCAGGTCAGGATACCGCCGGATGGGGGAGGTAAAGTGGCAGTAGTAGTCCGCCGCGATCCCGAAATGGCCCAGATTCTCCGTGGAATACCGGGCCTTCATCATGCTCCGCAGTACCATCATGGATACCGCCGGGGCCTCCGGCTTCCCCTTGGCGGCCTCCAGTACCTTTTGCAAAGAGCCGTGGTCTGCCTGAAGGATGCTGTACCCCAGGGGAGAGAGCATTGCCCGCAGAGTGTCCGTCTTATCCTGGGAGGGCTTTTCGTGGACCCGGTACACCGCGGGACGGTGGAGGTCAAAAAGGTGCTTCGCCACCGTCTCGTTGGCGCAGAGCATAAACTCCTCAATGAGCTTTTCACTCTGTCCCTGGCGGCGGGCCACAATGTCCACGGGACGGCCCATACTGTTGCAGAGGATATAGCTCTCCTGAGTCTCCAGCTCCAGGCTGCCCCGGTCCTTCCTCCGCTTTTCCAGCTTCTTCGCCAGAGCCGCCATATCCTGGAGCATAGGCAGAATATGGGTATAGCGGTCTGCCAGGAATGTGTATTGCTCCCCCGGCTCCTCCGCCAGCATCACATTGCAGTCCTCATAGGTCATCCGCTCGGTGGACCGGATGACGCTTTTCGCCACAGAATGGTCCACAATAGCCCCATTTTTATCCATCGTCATAAAGCAGGAGATGGTGAGCCTGTCCACCCCCTGGTTCAAGGAGCAGATACCGTTGGACAGGGCTACGGGCAGCATAGGCACGACCTGGTCGGCAAAGTATACCGAGGTCCCCCGCTTGAACGCCTCCCCGTCCAGGGCCGTTCCCGGCTTTACATAGGCGCTCACATCCGCAATGTGGACCCCAAGTACCCAGTTATCCCCTTCTCTTTCCAGGGAAATGGCGTCATCCAGATCCTTGGAGGCGGCTCCGTCAATGGTGATGACCGTTTTTTCCCGCAGGTCCAGCCGCCCCTCCAGCTCCTTTTCGGGAACGGACTGGGGGGCCGCCTCCGCCTCGGACAACACCTCATCGGGAAACTCCCTTTCCACCCCCTGCTGGTATAGGATGGCCTCCACAGCGGCGGCACGGCTTCCCGCAGGGCCAAAGGTCGCGCATAGTTTTCCCAGGGGGGGCGCGGCGGCAGAGCCGTAGCTGCTCACCTCCACAGCGGCCTTCTCCCCGTCCCGGACTTTGGCCCGTCCCATGACCTTAATGGCTTCGGGAAGCCTCTCATTATCCGGCTTTAACCAGGTTTCCCTGTTCAACCTCCGGATGGTCCCGGTAACGGTAGGGTTGCCCCGCTCTATGACCCTGGTAACGCTGGCTATGCGCCGTCCCGGCTGGGTAGGGTCCTCAGGGGACAAACGGGCCTCCACTCTATCCCCATCCCAAGCTCCGCCTCCCTGATGGGGAGGCACAAAGCAATCCTCGTTCCGGCTCTGGGCCCCTTCCGGGACCAGAAAGCCGAACCCCCGGCCCGAGCCTTGATAGCGGCCCTGTATAATTTGTTCTTCCTTCATATGCGTCAAAACCTCTTTACTTCTTTTTCTCTATCATTCCCCAACTGCTCCAAAGAAAAACGCCCTCCCGCTGTGGGAGGGCGTTTTCAGGTTTTCTTACACCAGAGAAATGACCAGCGTCAGCACCACAAAGGCGATGGCCACCCACTTGGTCCAGCGGGCCAGCTTAGCGTCCCAGCTCTTGGCCTTGTTTTTGGACAGGAAGGTATCGGCGCCGCCGGAAATGGCCCCGGAAAGACCGGCAGTCTTGCCCTCCTGCAGCAACACTACGGCAATCAGGAAAATAGCCAGGATAACCTGGATCACAGTCAAAACGATTTTAATCATAGCTCCTCGTTTCCTTTCCACCCCGGGCAATCAAGCCCTTTTCATTCACAGGGCTTTTATGATACCACACATTTTCGAGAAATGCAAGATTTTTTTGCACTTAACCCAAATTCCCCGCCTTTTATCCAAAGAACTTCTTGAAGAATCCGCCCTTTGGCTTCTCCTCCTTTTTCTCTTTCTCCTCTGCCGGCTTGGGAGCGGCAGGAGCGGGAGCCGCCGCAGGCTTCGGCGCATCATCGGAAGCCGAAACCGCCTCAGGCACAGGCCCGGCGGAAACGGTCACGCCGCTTTTCCGCAGCCGATCCACTTCCCTTTTCGCGTTCTCGTCCCCTGTATCGGCAGCCCGCTGATACCAGCCCAGAGCCTTGGCGGGGTCGGCGGTAAGTCCTCCCAGGCCATGCTCGGTGTACTCCGCCAGCTTCAGCATGGCCCCCACGTGACCCCGGGCAGCGGCGTCCTGGAAATACTGGGCGGCCTTGACCCTGTCCTTGTGGACGCCATCGCCCTTGTCATAGCATAATCCCACATTGTACTTGCCCCGCAAATTTCCCTGCTCGGCAGCCTTGGAAAACAACTCAAATGCCTTCTCCAAGTTTTTCTCCACCCCGGTGCCGTTCAGATAAAACCAGGCCAAATTGCATTGGGATACGGAGTCTCCTTCCTCGGCTCCCTTTCCATAGAGCCGTGCGGCCTCCCTCAAGTTCTTCTGCACTCCGTGGCCCATCTCATAGCAGTAGCCCAGGTTGCAGAAGGCTCTGGGATAGTTCTGCTCCGCCGCCTTCTCATACCAGTGGACGGCGGTCTCGTAGTCCTGCTCCACCCCCATACCCTCGTCATAGCAGTAGGCAAGATTGCACTGGGCACGGGCATAGCCGCCCTCGGCGGCCTTGGTATACCAGAAGATGGCCTCGGTCATATCCTTCTCTACGCCGATGCCGGCCTCATAGCAGTAGCCCAGGTTACACTGGGCGCGGCGGTAGTCCTGCTGGGCGGACTTTTTATACCACTCCACAGCCTTGACCTTGTCCTCAGGGACGCCCTTGCCCGCCTCATAGCACCAGCCCAGGTTGCATTGGGCAGCTTCGTCGCCCATATCGGCAGACTTTTGGTAGCACTCCACCGCCTTTTCCCAGCTTTGGGGAGTACCCCAGCCCATCTCGTGGCAGACGCCCAGGTTGCAAAGGGCGGGGGGATAATCCTGCTGGGCTGCCAGGGTATAGAGCCGGAAGGCCTCGTTATAATTGACCTCCACGCCCTTGCCCCGCTCGTAGCACCAGCCCAGGTTGCACTGGGCGCGGGCCTGGCCCTGCTCGGCGGCCTTCCGGTACCAAAACACTGCCTTTTCCCAGCTCTGCTCCACGCCCTTGCCTGCCTCATAGCACCAACCCAGGTTACACTGGGCACGGACGTAGCCCTGCTCGGCGGCGGCAGCATACCACTTGACTGCCTCCTCCCAGCTCTGTTCCACACCCTGGCCTGCCTCGCAGCACCAGCCCAGGTTGCACTGGGCACGGGGATAGCCCTGCTCGGCGGCGGCCCGGTACCATTTTGCGGCCTCCTCCCAGCTCTGGGGCACGCCCTTGCCCGCTTCATAGCACCAGCCCAGGTTACATTGGCCCGGCGCGTAGTCCTTCTCGGCGGCTTTCCGGTAATAGTCGGTGGCTTTCTCCCAGCTTTGCTCTACCACTTCGCCTTCCTCATAAAACAGGCCCACCCGGCACAATCCCCGGGGGAAACCCCGCTCCGCGGCGGTGTTGAACCACCGGAAGGCCTCCTCCAGATTTTTCTCCACGCCCTTGCCAAATTCCAGACACCAGGCATAGTTGCACATACCGGGTACGTAATCGGCCTGGGCGGATTGCAGATACAGCTCGGCAGCTTTCTCCCAGCTCTGCTCCACCTCCTCGCCGTTCTCAAAGCACAGGCCGTACCGGCAGACGGCGGGAGGATAATTCCGCATGGCTGCGGCCTCGATGAGCTTCACCGCCTCCGCTATGTCCTTGCCGATCCCCTTTCCATTCTCATAGCACCAGGCCAGGTTGTTGAGCGCCCTGGGGTCTCCCTGTCCAGCGGCCTTGGCATACCAGGCCACGGCGCTCTCCCAGCTCTGCTCCACGCCCTGGCCCGCCTCATAGCACCAGCCCAGATTACACTGGGCACGGGGATAGCCCTGCTCAGCGGCGGCGGTATACCATCTGATGGCTTCGGGCCAACTCTGCTCTACCCCTTCTCCGGCCTCATAGCACCAGCCCAGGTTGCACTGGGCGGGAGGATAGCCCTGGTCGGCGGCCAGCTTGTAGAGTTCGGTGGCCCTCTCCATGCTCACCTCTACCCCGTCCCCCCGCTCAAAGCACAGGCCCAGGTTGCACTGGGCGCGGGGGTCTCCCTGGTCGGCGGCCTTCGTGTACCATTTCAGGGCCTCCTGCTGGTCCTTCTCTACTCCCATGCCCGCCTCGTAGCACCAGGCCAGATTACACTGGGCGGGAGGATAGCCCCTGTCGGCGGCAGCCCGGTAGAGGGCGGTTGCCTTCTCCCAGCTCTGCTCTACCCCGTCTCCCTTCTCATAGCACAGGCCCAGATTGCACAAGGCCCTGGGGTCCTCCTGGTCGGCGGCCATAGAGTACCAGTACACCGCGTCCTTTATACTCTGGGGCACGCCCTTGCCGAACTCGTAGCACCAGGCCAGGTTGCACTGGGCACGGGCGTAGCCCATATCGGCAGCCTGACGGTAAAGCTCCGTAGCCTTTTCCCAGCTCTGCTCCTTTCCCTCGCCGCACTCCCAGCAAAGGCCCAGGCAGCAGATGGCTGGGGCATATTCCGCCTCGGCGGCCTTCTCAAAGAATTCCACTGCCTTGGCAAAATCCTGCTCCACCCCTTCTCCCTGCTGGTAGAGCTGTCCCAGGGCGCACCAGCCGCCGGGATCGTCCTTTTCCGCCACCTGCTGGAAATACTCAATGGCTTTCTCCTTGTCGACCTCCAGGCCCAGTCTGCCCTGGAGCCAACATACTCCCATCCGGTAAAAGGCGGGGGGGAAATCCTCCTCTATGGCCCGTTGGATATAGCCCAGAGCCTTTTCGTTCTCCTCCTTGTCTTCGGCCTGGTCCGCCAAGGTCAGCCAGTCGCCGCTGGAAAGGTAATCCTCCTCCACAGGAATAAAGAACTCCCCCCCGCAGCGGGGGCATTTATCCAGGTTGGGGTCCTCGGTCACAAAGCCGCAGTCCGGGTTATCACAGCGAAAAAATTCCAATGAAACGACCTCCCTTTTCAAACTGTAAAGATACAACCATTATACCGTTTTCGCCCTCGCTATACAAGGGGGGAATTTTGAAATTTACGGTCCTGTTTTTTTCCTGCAAGGCTACCCTTTCCCCCCGTCATATGATATAATTTGACAAAATACACGACTGGGAGGCGTTTTGTATGGATACCATGGTCATCGGCATTGCGGGAGGCACCGGCTCGGGCAAGACCACTCTCACCGAAAAGCTCAAGGAGCGGTTTACCACCGACGTATCTGTCCTTTACCATGACAACTACTACAAAAAGCACGTGGGTATGACCTACGAGGAACGGAGCAAGCTGAACTACGACCATCCTGACGCCTTTGACACCGACCTCATCGTCCGGGACCTTCAGGACCTGCGGGCAGGCAAGGCTATCCAGTCTCCCGTCTATGACTACACCATCCACAACCGCTCAGATAAAACCCTGGAGGTCAAGCCTACCCGGGTCATCATTGTGGAGGGCATCCTCATCTTTGCCGACGCCGCCCTCCGGGATTTGATGGACATTAAAATTTTTGTGGACACCGACGCCGACGTCCGCATCCTCCGCCGGGTCCTCCGGGATGTGAAGGAGCGGGAGCGGACCCTGGATTCGGTGGTGACCCAGTATCTGACCACGGTAAAGCCTATGCATGAAGCCTTTGTGGAGCCAAGCAAAAAGTACGCCGACATCATCGTTCCCCAAGGCGGACGGAACCCGGTGGCGTTGGATATGCTGGTGGAGCGGATTCGGGGCCACGTAGAGAAATGGTAAACAGCAAAAAGGAGCCGCTTCCAAAGAAGCGGCTCCTTTTTGTTCCTCTATTCAGCCTCCCAGCCTCTCCAGCGCCCCTTCCAGCTCCAGAGTCGTCAAAGCCGCCTGGGGACGGAAGTTCCCGTTCCCATCATCGGGAAGGTAGCTTCGAATCACGTTCCACATGACCGCCTCTGATGCCCAGGCGGAAATTTCCGTGGCGTCGGCATAGGGCACTGCCACCGCCCAGGCCCCTGACGGCCCCATGTTCCGGGCCAGATCAAAGCGGAGGAGCATAATGGCGGCCTGCTCCCGGCTGATGCGGTCATCGGGATTAAACTGCCCCTTTCCATTGCCCTGGACAATGCCCGCTTGAACAGCCCAGGCTGCGGCGGGATTCTCCCCCCCAATATCCGAAAAGGTCTGCTTCAAGTCCAGATAGGCGCTGGGCCGCCCCACAGCATCATAGAGCCGCTCCACAAACTCCAGCCGGGTCACGGGGACCATAACTTCCCCGCTGGGGGTGGTGGTGACGGTCCAGCGGCTTTGGGGCTTGGGAGGTGTGATCTGCCGATACCCTTCGGTCAGACTGCGGATATATTCAGCAATGATCCAGGTCACCGAACCGCCCGCCTGGCGGAAGCCTTGCGTGATCACCGCCTCCCACACAATGGGATAGGTGGACCGGTCCGCCTTTGCCGCGGCAAGACTGCTCTCGCTCACCGCTACCCGGAGGACCGTATCGGCGGCCAGCGGCCTTCCTTGATAGGTCAGGTTTAGCACCCGTTTTCCCTCCGGATTCCCCAGGCAAACGGTGTAGCTGACGCCATAAGCCTGGCTGATCCCCTTGCCTCCGGTAACGGAACCGTCCTCCTCCACCGTATATCCCTCCGCAGCCTGCTCCAGCCAGTCCTTCAGCTCCGCCCCGGTCATCTCCACCACCACCAGGCGGTCGTTTTCATTGGGATAAATGGTGTAGCAGCTTCCCCGGTCCATAGGCGCTATCCACTGATCCTCCAAAAGCTGCCGGATGCAGAAGTTTCCCTCTGTCTGAGGAGCACTAATGGACACATTGGCCCCGGAGGCCCAAAGCTGGGCCTCATGGATAAAGTTCATGGTATCGCTCTGGACGCAGCTCAAATCCGTTTCCCAGTCCCAGCTCCCCGATAAAACGCCCAGCTTCTGCTTCCCATACTCCTGAGCTTCTTCGTAGTAGGGCGTCAGCAGGGCCCCCAAACCGTCGTCGCTCCGGCGGGCAGCCAAGTCAATTTCCTCGCTCTTTTTCAGGGTAAAGGAGCCCTTCGCATTAACAGAAACCTCCGTCCGAACCAGGGTAGAACCTCCTCCCCGGATCACGGGCACCCGCTTTCCCTTGTCGTCCCGCAGGGTAATAACTCCGGAAAGTCCTCCACCGTTCATCAGTACCAGGTCCAACCCCGAACTTTCTAAAATGGTGTTGGCCATACTCTCGTTCAGCACCCCGGAGGGAGCCACCGCCACCACCAGGTCGCAGGCCTGGCTCTTTCGGAACTCCGTCCAATCCCCGGCTTTTTCCAGGCTCACCACTCCCACCCGGAACTGGCGTCCGCCCACCGGATAGCTGCGAACCAGGAAGGGAGCCGTCCGCTCCTCCTGCTCTGCCGCGCCCGCCGCCGTCACAGTCTCTGCCTGAAGGACCGCCACCGAGGTTCCGGACAAGGTTCCCGCGGGGTCGGTCAGGCTGTTGTAAAAGCTTTTCCGGGTCTCCTCGCGTAAAAAACGCTCTGCGCTCCCGGAAAAGAGGGCGTCATAGCCGGCATACCGCATACTCAAGGCCACGGGGTTCCTCTCTCCCCGTTCCATATGCATCACATAGGACGCCGAGGCCCCCTGGAAGCTATTGCCTCCGTCAATAAGAAGCCGGGCGTCGTTTTTCTTCTCCTGGCCCGCCATCACCGAAGCCACCTTCAGGTAATTTACATCCACGCCCTGCCCCGTACAGGGGTCTACGCTGGTCCACTTTCCGTACAAGTCCGCAGTAAAGTAAATGCCCAGGGTAAAGCTCCCGTTTTCGGCGGCAAAAGCTCCGCTGGAGCAAAGCCCCAGCGCCAGGACGGCGGACAATATTCCCGCGAAAATACGTTTTGCTATCCCCATGGCCATTCCCTCATTTCAAAATTCCCCCGGTTTGGGGAAGGATTTCTTTCTTTTCCTTTATTATAAGGGACATGGGGGAAAAAGGCAACAGGAAACATGGGGGAACTTTTTCCCAGAGCTTCCGTCTAAAGGAATAAAAGGAGGGGGGTTTCATGAAAAGAACCGTTTCCATTCTTGCCCTGTGCTTGACCCTGCTGGCGGGGTGTACCCCTGTGCCCGAGCCGTCTCCGGAAGCGGAGACTCCCGCAGTGATCACTTCAAACTGTTTTACCAATGCTCCTGATCTGAGTCAGGATGAGGAGCCCACCTGGGTGAGCTGCCGCATCATCGACGGCGCCGAGGACGGAAACCTCCTTCTGGCGGAGTTGGACTATCCCCTGAACGACCACGGGCAGAATCTCCACGATGGAAAGAGTGTCTACCGCTTGTCCCTCAACGGCTTCCGCTGTGAGGAGGAATCCCAGCCCGACGGGAGCATCCTGGCCGTCACCATGATCAACAACGGGGTCGTGGTCTATCTGGACGGGGAACCCGCCGAACCGGCCGACCTCCGGGACGGCATGGCGGTAGAGATTTCCTACAACGGCACAGTTCAGGAGACCTTCCCCGCCCAGTTTGGAGAAGCCTATGGGCTCCACGCCTACTCCATTGGTACCCGTCAGAATCCCGGCGGTTCCTGCTATGACCTGTGCGGGCTTTATTTACAGGTGCTGGACGACCTGTGGAACACCGATCCTAACCTCAATTTGGACATTTCCACAGCAGGCTTAGACCTGTCCCTGGCCCCCGGAGAGCTGTTGGAAAGCGAGAAGGCGGCTTTGGCCTGGCGCTTTGGGGAAGTCCACGGGGTAGAGGTGCTGCAAGGCTCCTTTGAGGAGCTCATCGACCAGGGATACATCACCGTAACTCCCGACGATCCCCAGGCTGACGGCATCCCCGGCCCCTACTGGCAGGACGGGTGCCTGTTCACCATCTCCGCCAACGATTCCCACGAAGGAGAGGCTTACTCCCTTCCCATTCTCTTTTTTGACGCTCAAAAGTGGAGCTCTCCCCGGGGGGCCTACGCCTTTGGGGACTGCTCCGCCCTCTGGCCCGAAATGGGGACTTGGAGCACCTACAAGGTCGGCCATGAAGCCATTTCCTAAGGCCGTCATATCTGTGGGGCCTGTCTCATATACTCCTCTGAACACTGACGAGGAGAGTGACGATATGGATATGATCGGCAGAAACCAGGCTCTTTTGCTTGGCCGGGCGGCGGGAGAGGCCCAGCCCTCCCACGCCAACCACGGCGTGACCTATTTTGTGTTTCCCTTAGAGGTAGAACGGCTCAGTGGAGCGGCAGACACCTTGAACGTGGTGTGCTCGGAGGAACTCCTCGCCGCCTGTCCGGTCATTCCCGGACAATCATACCGGGCCATAGGGGAGGTCCGTTCCTTCAATAACCGCTCCGGGGTCGGTTCCCGGCTGGTTATCACCTTCTTTGCTAAAACCCTGGAACCTGGAGAAGACGGCTTTGACAACCATCTGGAGCTGACCGGAGTACTGTGCAAGGCCCCCAATCTCCGACGGACTCCGCTGGGACGGGAAATCTGTGATCTGCTGCTGGCGGTAAACCGCCGCTATGGGCGGGCAGATTACCTGCCCTGCATCACCTGGGGCGCCCTGGCCCGCTTCTGCGGGGAGCTGGAGGTAGGGGACGCGGTGCGCCTCACCGGCCGTCTCCAAAGCCGGATTTACCGCAAGGCGCTGGGGGACCGGGAGGAAGAACGGGTAGCCTACGAAATCTCCGTCATTGAACTGGAGCGTGCGGATAGCCAAAGCCAGCCAGAGTAGACAACGCAAAAAAGACGCTTCCTTTCGGAAGCGTCTTTTTTATCAGGTATCTGCCGTGGCCATATTGGTGTAGTCGATGATAAGCTCGTCCAGTCTTCCGAAATCCTCACTGTTCATGGTATAGACGCCATCGCTGTTCTGCTCTACCTGGACGGAGATGGATTTTTCGGTCATGTTGCCGATTTCCTTCAGGGCCTCTTTGTAGAGGTCCAGAATGATTTGGGCCCACTCCCCATCTACCTTTTCATACTCCTCGTCCCTCATGGTATTCAGCGTTTCCTGGGGGTACTTCTCATAGAATTTCTCTGTGGCGTCGTTCATGGCCTCGTTCACCGTCTGGGCGATGTCGATGGGATACACATTCAGCTTTACCGAAAAGGAGCCGTCCTCCTGCTGAGCGGCGGAAACGATCTCATATTTGGTAAATTTGTAGATTTCCCGGTACAGGTCCTCTACCTCCTGATGCATCTCCTCGGTGGGATAGTCAATGTCATACATATAGAAAAAATAGTCCACATCTATGCTCAAGGCTTCCTCATAAAGAGCTGTCACATCCTCCTCGTGGATGTTCACCAGCTCCAGATAAGCCTCCTCCGCCTGGCCTAAGTAGTTCTCTTTAATAAGACCGTCTACGTAGACTTCCGCGTCGTGGGTGGTAAAACCCTTGGTGGAAGCCGTCCCTCCCCCGCAGGATGTCAGGCTCAGGCACAGGCCCAAAGCCAGGGCCAGGGCAATTCCTTTTTTTCCATTCTGTTTCATTATTTCATTCTCCTTCGCCGGGTTTTCTCTCTGGACCCTTAACGGCACAGCTCCGCAATCGCAAGAGTAAAAATCTTCGCTGATTTCAGCAGGTTTTCCACGCTGGTCTGCTCATTGGCGGAGTGCATTTTGGGATCGAAACCGGGAAAATCACAGCCAAAGGCCACACCGCCGGGAATGTCGTGGACGTAGGTACCGCCGCCGATGGCGATGGGTTTGGCATCCTTTTCCCCGGTATAGGCCTCGTAGCATTCAAGGAGGGTTCTAACCAGAGGAGAACCGGCCTCCACTACATGGACATGGGTCATCTCACTGTCCCCGGTGATCGTGATTCCGTGGGCCTTCATCGTTTTGGCGCAGACTTCGGCGCAATTTTCCCTGTTGGCACAAATAGGCACCCGGGCGTCAAATTTAGCGGAGAAGCCCGTCTCAGAAAGGGTCATCAGGGCCAAGTTCAGGGTCAATTCCCCGCTCTCGGCATCGGACTGGGCGATCCCCAGGGCTTTCCCCCGATTGTCCCCAAAGGGGAACAACTTTGCCATGGCCCGGACCGCCCCTGTGGACTCACATTGGGCCAGGGGCAGGGCAGAGAGAACCTCCAGCAGGGCGGAGATGGCGTTGATCCCATCGTCAGGACTGGCGGCGTGGGCATTCCGGCCCGCGCAATGGACCCGGACGCCCCCCACCATATCAGTGAGGGTAAACACTGCGCCCGACTTCTGTTCCACCGCACCGCAGAAGGGCTTCACATCGACGGCAGCAAGCCCCAGCACCTCGGCCTGGGCCTCAGGGGGAACCACGTTATTCCGGAAGCCGCCGTTTAGGGCGGAGACACGGGGCTCCACCACTACGGCAGGCCAGGAGGCGCCAAAGTCCGGATGGTAGTGGCCCTTTTCAATGTTAATGACCGGGAAGTCCGCGTCAGGGGTAAATGCCTGTGGAGCATAGGGCTCCCGGGCATAGTAATAGGCAATGTCCGCAGAGCCGGACTCCTCATCCGTTCCCATGATGAGGCGGGCGTTTTTCGTGACAGGAAGCCCCATATCCTTCACTGCCTTCATGGCAAAGAGAGCGGCACAGAGGGGGCCTTTGTCGTCGCTGACTCCCCGGCCGTAGAGAATACCGTCCTTTTCCACGCAGGTATAGGGGTCGGTATTCCAGCCGGTCCCCTCCCCCACCACATCCAAATGGGCCAGAATATGGAGTTGAGTGGGACTGCCGTTCAAATCGGCAAGACCCACGTAGTCATCATAGTTTTGGGTGGCAACCCCTAATTCTCCACAGAGCCGCAGGGCTTCCTCCAAAGCGGCCCGGGGTCCGGGACCGAAAGGCGCGCCGGGGGCAGGCTCCCCCTTCACGCTCTTTACCGCCACCAGGCGGGAAACGGCGGCAATCAGCTCTTCCCGGACAGCGGGGTCGTCAAAATAGCTGTCGATACGTGATTTCAAGTCCATAGGCTCACTCTTTCCGGGCGGCCTTTTCAGCGGCCAGCTCATCCAAATATTTGTAGACGGTATACCGTGACACCTTCAACCGGGAGGCCACAAAGGGCACCGACTTGCGGAAGGAAAAGGCGTTTTTCTGGTCCATAAGAGCCACTAAGCGCATCCGCTCTTTCTTGTTCAGCCCCTCTACGGGCTTGCCCAGGGCGGCAAGGCACTCCTCGAATATCTGATAGAGCTGGCTGGCTCCTCCGCTCCACAGGGCGCTTTGGAGGTCGGCGTCGGCGCTCATCAATCCCATGAGGGTCCGGTTGGCATAGGCCAAGGAGGTAAAGTCAAAGTCAATCCCCAGGGCAAGATCAAAATCCTCCCCCCGCAAATGAAATGTGGAGGATTTTACCTGGGCGCCCGAGGGGGTAGTAGCGTAAAGGTTCACAAAATCATTGGACAGGGTGGCGGCATCCAGCACCTTGTCGGAGCCTAAAATATCCTGGGTGGAGCCTACCTCCCGGCCTGAGACCTGACTGTTGTAGATGGAAAGGATGGGGTGGTTCACATCGCCCATGTCCTGGACCAGAGTCTCGCAGGCAGGACCGAACATCTCCGCCACACCCCGGGCGGTGCGGTCCAGAAATTCAAAGGCTTCCTCTCTTGTCACGCGCTCCATCTCCCCTTTTGTCCGTTCAGAGCTTATTTTACCATCCCTTTTTAGGAAAATCAAGGGATTTCCGCCTTTCCCGGGGTAGCTCCTTTTTTCTTCCGGCCCTTCCTGGCGCCTCTCTTGGATTTACAAACTGTTCATAGTTCCGTCAAAGTTTAGCCGTAATTCTTTGGTATCTTAACAATGGACACAGGAAGAACTGATACATTCCTCCCATCCCTCTCTATTCTCTCTGAACAACACACACCCCAAAAGCCCCCGGCGTTCAGCCGGGGGCTTTTGGGGTCTATTGCCTTTTTAGCAAATTCGGGGTACAATAGGAAAAAAGCAAAGGGGTTGCTCTTTATGCGGGACGGTTTTATTAAGGTGGCCGCAGGTACACCGAAAATCAAAGTGGCTGACTGCGCCCAGAATGCCAAGGAAATTATCGCCCTGATGAGGGAAGCGGCAGCGCAAGGCGTCAAGGTACTGGCCTTGCCTGAGCTGTGCCTGACGGGCTACACCTGTGGGGACCTCTTTTTGCAGCCCACTCTTTTGCAAGGGGCTGAGAACGCCCTGGGAACCATCCTAGAGGCCACTAAAGAGCTGGAAATTCTTACCGCCGTAGGACTGCCGGTGCGGAATCCGCTTGATAGCAAATTGTATAATTGTGCCGCTATAATACTAAAAGGAAAGATTTTGAGACTAATCCCCAAGACCTACATCCCCAACTATGGGGAATTTTACGAGGGACGGTGGTTTGCCTCGGGGAAGGACCGGTTTGCCGGTGTGAGCCTGTGCGGACAACACCCCGCTTTGGACGCCGCCACGGTCTTTTTCTGCAAGGATATGCCCGATCTGGTGATTGGGGTAGAGCTTTGCGAGGACTTGTGGGCGGTGGAGCCCCCCTCCAACGCTCTGGTTCGGGCGGGAGCCACCCTCATTTTGAACCTGTCCGCCTCCGACGAGGTGGTAGGCAAGGCGGAATACCGCCGCCAACTGATAACAGGGCAGTCGGCCCGGTGCCTGTGTGGGTATGTATACGCCGACGCCGGGGAGGGAGAATCCACCACCGACCTGGTATTCACGGGACACAATATCATTGCGGAAAATGGGGCTTTGCTGGCAGAAAAACGGTTTAATACCGGGCTTACTGTCAGCGAGATTGATGTGAGCCGGCTGGTCTATGAGCGGCGGCGGCTCAACACCTTCCCCGCCCCGGAGCTGCTTGTTCCTGAGGAGGAACACACTCCGGGCGTTGGACGCTATCCCTTCTCACTGGGACTTTGTGATACCGCTCTGACCCGGCCTGTCTCCCCCACCCCCTTCGTTCCCCAGGACGAGACTCACCGGACCCAGCGGTGCGAGGAAATTCTGAATATCGCCGCCCTGGGTCTGAAAAAGCGGCTGGAGCACACAGGAGCAAGGACCTGCGTCCTCGGTCTGTCCGGGGGGCTGGATTCCACTCTGGCCCTTCTTATTACTGCCCGGGCCTACGATTTGCTGGGCCGGAACCGGGAGGATATTCTGGCTGTCACCATGCCCTGCTTCGGCACCACCAACCGGACGCGTTCCAATGCGGAAATACTGGCCCAGCAGGTGGGAGCCACCCTTAAAACAGTGGATATTTCCGCCGCGGTGAAACAGCATTTTAAAGACATCGGCCAGTCCATGGAAAATCAGGATGTGACCTTTGAAAACGCCCAGGCCCGGGAGCGGACCCAGGTACTGATGGACCTTGCCAACCAGAACGGGGGACTGGTCATCGGTACCGGGGATCTTTCCGAGCTGGCCCTGGGCTGGTGCACCTACAACGGCGACCACATGAGTATGTACGCCGTCAACGCCTCCATTCCCAAAACGCTGGTGTGGCATTTAGTAGCCTATGCTGCCCTGAGCACAGGGGAGAGCGACCCGGCCTTGGCCGGCTGCCTCCGGGATATTCTGGATACCCCTGTGTCCCCGGAACTCCTGCCTCCGGCAGAGGGAGAGATTTCCCAGGTCACAGAGGACATCGTGGGCCCCTATGAGCTCCATGACTTTTACCTCTACTATGCCATCCGTCGGGGCTTTCCGCCCCGGAAGGTACTGCGGCTGGCGGAGCGGGCCTTTGAGGGACTATATGATAAGGAAACCCTTTTGAAGTGGCTGAAAAACTTCTACCGCCGCTTCTTCTCCCAGCAATTTAAGCGGTCCTGTGTCCCCGATGGGCCCAAGGTGGGCAGTGTGAGCCTTTCCCCCAGAGGGGATTGGCGGATGCCGTCTGACGCAGTGGCAAGGCTGTGGCTGGAGGAGCTGGAGAAGGCAGACAATTAAACGTAAAACGGGCTGGAAGCGGTACACGCTTCCAGCCCATTATTTATTCTTCTACATACTCAATAACATCTTCAACACGACAATGGAGAATCTGGCAAAATTCGTTTATGCTCTCTGTCGAAAGTGGCAATCCCTTCCGTATTCTTGTAAATCTGTTAGCACTAATATTATACTTGTTAATCAAAACATAAGTTGAAACCCCTTTTTCTTTTAGCGTTCTCCAAAATGGAGCATAGGAAATCATATCATTCACCTCATCTCCATTCTAATTTATACATTATCTATTGACTATATACTATATATAGCTTATAATGTGTTTGAGGTGAACAAAATGAATAAACCAAAAAATTGTACCGGCCCCATCATTCAGCGTTACCGGGAAGCCGCAGGGCTTTCCAGAACCGCACTAGCAAAAGCATTGCGGGAGCAGGGCTTTATCATTACTCCCCGCCGGATAAAAGGAATTGAGGAGCAAACTGCCTACGTTTTTGTGAACGACCTCGTGGCCTTTGCCCGCTTTTTTAAGGTTAGAATTGCTGACTTGTTTGACGAATAAAAAGAGGCCCGAAACCTTACGGTTCCGGGCCTCTTTTTATCAGCTTTTCTTACTTCAGGTTGAAGAAAGCGTCCTCGCCCAGGTACTGGGCCACGTCGTCTCGTCGTCGCAAAGTCCGCTAAGCGAACTTTTTGCCTACGGCAAAAACTGCGCTCGCTCCCTTGCTCCTCCTCTCCCCACAAAAGCTTTTGCTTTTGTGGGGCCCCAGAGCTGGACGACCTCATTCGTGTTACAATAATTTTTTCTTACTTCAGGTTGAAGAAAGCGTCCTCGCCCAGGTACTGGGCCACGTCGTCCAGCTCCTCCTCGATGCGGAGCAGCTGGTTGTACTTGGCCACCCGGTCGGTACGGCTGGGAGCACCGGTCTTGATCTGGCCGGCGTTGGTGCCCACCACGATGTCGGCAATGGTGGCGTCCTCAGTCTCGCCGGAGCGGTGAGACACCACGGCGGTATAGCCGTGACGGTTGGCCAGCTGGATGGCGTCCAGGGTCTCGGTCAGGGTGCCGATCTGGTTCACCTTGATGAGGATGGCGTTGGCGATCTTGTTGTCCAGGCCCATCTGGAGCCGCTCGGTGTTGGTGACGAACAGGTCGTCGCCCACCAGCTGCACCCGGTCGCCCAGAGCCTTGGTCAGCATCTGCCAGCCCTCAATGTCGTCCTCGCCCATGCAGTCCTCCATGGAGATGATGGGGTAGTTGTCGGCAAACTTCTTCCACATATTGACCATCTGCTGCTTGGTCATGGACTTCTTGGCCTTGGGCAGGTCATAGCAGCCGGTCTCGGCATTGTACCAGTCGGACACGGCGGCGTCAATGGCGATCTTGAAGTCCTTGCCGGGCTTGTAGCCGGCCTTCTCGATGGCGGCAACAATGCACTTGAAAGCATCCTCATCCTTCTTCAGGTTGGGAGCGTAACCGCCCTCGTCGCCTACGCCGGCGGCGGGAGTGCCGTTCTCCTTCAGCACGCTTTTCAGGGTGTGGAACACCTCGGCGCACATACGGAGGGCCTCATGCCAGCTCTCGGCGCCCACGGGCATAATCATAAACTCCTGGATGTCCACGTTGTTGGTGGCGTGAGCGCCGCCGTTGAGAATGTTCATCATGGGCACAGGCAGGGTCTTGCCGTTCACGCCGCCGATATAATTGTAGAGGGACACGCCCAGGCTCTCCGCAGCGGCCTTGGCGCAGGCCAGGGAAGCGCCAAGAATGGCGTTGGCGCCCAGACGGGACTTGTTGGGAGTGCCGTCCAGCTCGATCATGGCCTTGTCGATAGCGGTCTGATCCAGCACGTTCATGCCCACCAGACACTCGGCAATCTCGGAATTGACGTTGTTGACAGCCTTCAGCACACCCTTGCCCAGATAGCGCTTCTTATCGCCGTCCCGAAGCTCACAGGCCTCGTGCACGCCGGTGGAAGCGCCGGAGGGAACAGAGGCCCGGCCCACAGTGCCGTCTTCCAGGTAGACCTCTACCTCTACGGTGGGGTTGCCACGGGAATCCAAAATCTCGCGGCCCAAAACGTCAACGATTTCAATGATCTGCTTCATAATACATTCTCCTTTCAATTTCAGGGCGGTCAGGCCCATGGTTCATATAGTAGAGACAGACGTAAAAAGAAAAGATGAAAAAATCTTTCCCCTCTCAGCTTTCAATGAGGGTCTCCCCCGTCATCTCCTTGGGCTTTTGAAGGCCCATCAGGTCCAGCATGGTGGGGGCGATGTCGCACAGCTTTCCGTCCCGCAGCTTCACGTTTGCCCCCACAATGTAGAAGGGCACCAGGTTAGTGGTGTGGGCGGTGTAGGGGGTAGTGCCGTCATCCTCCAGCATCCGGTCGGCGTTGCCGTGGTCGGCGGTGATGAGGGCTACGCCGC